>JBBDND010000001.1:0-8965 GCA_040877865.1 Bacteriovoracaceae bacterium
AGCGGTCATAAGGGGTGTCTAGCCGGTACACAAAATTTTTCTCCATTGAGTCTTCGTTTAAGTGGGCGATATTGACGGTGGAGTTTGTGAGAAAGCCCACGAAAGCGTTGGTGGAAAATCTTTTATTGGAGCTAAGGTCTTTTACCGGATGCAAAGCGTTTCCAACCAATCGGCTCTCCACATCTTCAAGGAGTTCGTAGTTTGTTTCGCCTTTGGATGTCATTCGCGCCTCGATGGCAAATCTTTGAAATCCCAGTCCAAAGGAGAGAATTCCTTTTGCCACGCCTTTTTTAAAGTCCGCTTGTGTTTGGCGCTTTAGGCCAATGACCTCCACTCCAGTGTCGGGGGTGGACACGGCCGGGGGAACTAAACGGGAAAATTTGGATCTTATATCCCTCATAAAGTCTCTGTTCATAAACGTTCTATACCTGTACTCCGGCGTTTTTCCCTCCACCAGATCCAAACGATAAATTCTGCGCATAGAGCTTTGATCTTTGCGGCTCCATGGATCATGAATTTGATCGTCCGGCGCCAGGCCTCCTTCGGCGACAAAAACGGGGCTCGCAAGCAAATCTCCATTTTGCATAACGGTTTTTACGTGCCGAACCGTTTTTGGAGTGACCGCCACCGAGCCGCGGGAATAAAAGTAATGAATGATCGGCGCGCTTGGATAAAGCGGATTCAAATCCCTGTCCAAGTAGCGGTGTTGAATGTCTATTTTCTCATTGTCCACCACCTTAACGGACTTTACCAAATAATCGTCAATGCCGTCGTAATTGTAATCCAGTTTCTGAACGCTTTCCACTTTGATCGCGTCTTCCAACACTAAAGACTTTTTCTTCTCGACAATCTTTCCATCTATATAGTCAAAAAAGAAAATCTCTTTTCGCTTTTCGTTTTCACTGTCGCTAAGAATTAAATAATAGGAAGGATTGCCTGAAGGATAAAGCTCCTCCACCGTTCTTAAGTTTGAACGCGTCGGCCGGTCGTTTTGGTTGATTTTATTTTCTGTTTTTTCGTCAAATTCCCGTCTAAAAGAAATTAGAACGGGTTTTTTATCTTCATTGGCAAACTGGAAGGGCATAATTTCTTTGTCAATAGTTTGGTAAAGCTCTTTGGCCGCGCTGGTTTCATGCAAGTAAAATCCCTTTTTCTCCCCATCAATATAAACTGCGATTTCAAATCTAAAGCGGGACGAGGCCATTTTGTCCAGGACGCGTCCTGGAAGCTCGATGGAAGTGATTTCTCCCGCGCGCAAACTTCCCAATTCAAAGAGCTCTTTTTCAAATTCGATTCCTTTGGTTAAAGAGCGGGCCTTGATTTCCACATTCTCGGCGGGTTTGCCAAAGTTTTTAATATTGAGAACGAAGTTTTGAAACTTGTTTGTTTGGGGATCGTAAACGGCCTCGGACATTTGTTTGAAAACCGGCTTTACGCTTGATTCAAACGGCAAAGCGAACGCTTTTTTGATTTGTAACAGTCCGTGCATGGATTTAAAATCGTCAGGCCTTTGTTTGGCGGAGTCAAACAACTTGCGTTTAACTTCGTCGTTGGGAAGGCCAGGAAAAACCGATTTAATCAAGGCCGCGGCGGCTGAAACAAAGGGCGCCGCTTGAGAAGTCCCGATCATGATATCGTAGCCCTGCAAGTTAAGTTTTAAAGGTATAAACTGGGTTGGTATGGTGGAAACAATCTGGTCGCCGGGGGCCAGGATGTCCACCTCCCCTCCATAATTTGAAAAACGCGAAACTTTGCCGTCGGCGTCGATAGATCCGACACAAACGACTTCTCTATAGGCGCAAGGGTAAATGTTGGCGCGGGAGTTGTTGTTGCCGGCGGCGGCGACGACAAGAACGTTGTTTTGAAGCGCCGCTTTGACCGCCATGCGCATGTAATTGGTGTTCATGCTCTTAGGCCAGCCGAGGCTTAAATTAATAACGTCGACTTTGCGGTGAACGGCGTAAAAAATGCCTTTGGCGATTCTTCTTGAGGCCGCGCGGTATTTTAAATTTTTTCTGTCTTCTGTTTCGTCAACTCTGCCGGTGACTCGCACTGGAAGAATCTTAATTTTGTCCGAAACCCCCGCAACGCCGGTCTTATTGTTTCTTTTGGCGGCGATGATGCCGGCCACATGGGTGCCGTGGCCCTTGTCGTCGGTTGGGTGGGCGTCATAGAGATAAGATGTGGAAGCGAAATTCCATCCATGGCAATCTCCAGGCAGGCCGTTCTTGTCCCGGTCTTCTCTTTTGCCGGTTTGCGGGCTTCCTTGGTCGCATTCAATTTCATTCTTATACAACTGCTCTTTAAGTTCCGGATGATCGGAGTCGATTCCCATGTCGATGACGGCCACAACGGGGTCTTTTCTCAAGTTCTTTTCAATTTTTTCAATTTCTTCTTTCCAGTCCACATCCTGGCCTGGCGCGCCTTTGGTTTCTTCGGGCCCGCCATTTGGAGTTTGAGCGCTGATGATTTGCTCTTGGTTTTGCAATCCCCATTGAAAAGGATAAAGCATGTCTTCGGAGAACATTTCAGATTTTTTATTGGGTTTTATTTCAAAAAGCTCGGCTTCGTGATCGGCTTCTATCATTTTCACCAATTTGACTTTTCCCAAAAGATGTAAAGACTTTTCGCTTTGAAGCTCAACCTCGTAGAGACGTTGCAAGTATCCGTCTCCAAAAGGAAGAAAGCGCTTAATGGAAGAAACGCCTTCAATGTTTTTAACCTTATTTATTTCGCCTTGAGACAAGCTTTCATAAGTCTCCACAATATAAACATCCGCCAAGAGGGCGCCAGGGAAGAAGAGCGAGCCAGAGAAGGAGAATGCCGCGGCCATAAAAAACTTTTTCATTAGATAACCCTCCCCAACAGCCAGCTGATGTCGAACTCGCCATTGGTTATTCCGATAAACTTCTTTAACCGGGCCACCGGCCCTTCCAAATCCTCCGTCCCCACGCGGCCAAAAGAGTTTGAAATTATCTTTTTATCGCCATTAACGTCTCCGACTCGAAAACCGTCGATCCTCGCGATAGAAAACATGTTACCTCCGCCTCCAAACATTTGGCCCATTCCGCTCATAATAAGATTGTCCTCAATCGCCTCAACCATTTTCATGGTGTATTTTGCCATGTCTTCCATATTGCCGCGTTCTTGCGCCTGAAGATACTTTCTTTTGTTGTGGGCAAAACTGTAATAACCGCTGCGCTTAAGCGAATTCTCCCAATCCAATCTTGCCCTGCGGTGATGTCTGCGATGATAGACAAAAATCTCTTCCACCTTTTCCTCGGGAACGCCGAGCATGTGCTCGAGCCCCGAATCATACACAAAGAAATTCACGTTGATATTGTAAAGAAAAAGCTCTTGAGTTTGCGCCAATACCTCATCTTCCACATAACGGAAGGAATAGCGGCGTTTGATGTCCGCAAGCAAGTCCAAGGCCTTGTCGCGGCTCATCTTCCAGCCGTTCCAAATTCTGGAAAGTTTGACGTATGGCCTTGGCACATTGCCGTTTTCGTCTTTAATTCCTTCATAGGACACAAGCTTGTTCTTGGCCTTGCCCATGTAGGTGTAGCCCGGGTTGCCCTTGTTAAAGCTTCTGACGTTAAAATTATTGTCAAAAATTTTAGCGCTTAACAAGCCCACCAAATCTTTGGCGTAGTTTTCATAATCGCGTCCGCTGGTCTTGCCCTTGTTTCTTCGGTACATCTCTTTGACAAATCCGTCGGGAGAGGTCACTTTGATTTGATCGCTTTGTTTGAGCCAGTTCCATCTCCAAACAAAAAGGCCAAATTTGCTTTCGCTCTCTTTAAAACGGTGGGTGATGACAAATGGATTTTTCACTCTTTCCAAGGTTTTTGTAGAGCCGCTCATAAAAACGCTTCTTAAGGCCCGCAAATAGTCTACTCTTTTCACGTTGGCGGCTCCGTCCAGAGTTTCTCCAATGGGGACTTTGTGAAATTTTGTTCTGGCGCGGCCTTTAGTCCCTTTAAAAGTAAATTTCATAATGGGAACGTAGTTTTCCACGCTGGTGGAAAGTTCTATAGAGTTGACATTGCCAAGGTCTTTGTAAACATGTATTTCATTTTCTCCCGCGCGATAAATGTGCAGACGGTTGACCACCGTTTTGGATCCTCTTGTGTTCAAGCGCACTTTTGCCACTTCGTACAAACTGGCCCCCGCTCCCAAAGTAAGGCTTGCCCCAAAGGAATCGGTGACAATGATGGACTCTCCCACTTCAAGCTTTCCGTTGACGCTTTTCATAACCTCTTCAACTTCCTTTTCGCCCTCTTTGCCTTGGAGCTCCAGAAGATGAAAGTTATGAAAGTCGTTTAGCTCGTCCACGCTGGTTAGAAGAGAGCTCATAAACGGATAATATTCCCGGATGTTTTCCGGACTGATTTCAATTTGATCCGGCTCTTGAACGCATCGTTCGCTTAAAGGGGTTTCGGGATTTTCCTGGTCCGTCTCCAACTCCTTAATCAAACAAAGGCCGTCTCGCAAGGCGGCCTCCTTTAACAATTCCCGGGCCGTGTCATAATAGCCCTGCAACGCGCGAGAAAGAGACGACAACTCCCGCGCCTCTTCGAAGTTTATGGCCTCTTCATACACGTTTTTTAAGGAAGCGAAGGTTTCTAACACATCCGACATGGCCGGTTGCAAGGAGCTTGCAAAGACTTCGTTCTCGCTTTTATTGTGATAAAACTCGACAGTTTCCAACAGGGTTTTGGCGTTGTCATAACGTCTTTTATTGCGCTCTTTTTTTAGATTTGGGGGCAAGTTCTCGTAAAACTCCCTCATTAAAGCGTCAAAGGAGCGGCCATAGCTTCTTTTTAGAAAAGGAACAAACATGTTTCTAAAAGGATACTTCAGGGCCTTTTGAACCGAGGTAATGGGTTTGACGTGGGCGTAGGTTCGATTGAGAAACAAGCTGGCGCTGGCGTTTAAGTCCACCGGCACAAATTGTCTGACTATGCCCGACGCGGTGGGGACCTTGGCCCCTGTTTTAGAATAGATCCCCGTCACGCCCCCAAAGGCGCCCACATTTACGCTGGCGCCAAAAGTGTCCACCAGTTGAATGAGGTTGTCTGTGCCAAGATAGCTTCCCGCCACGATCTCCCGGTTAAGAATCAAATTTCCTCCAACCGTGGGGAACACGAACGTCTTAATCGGCAATTTATTGGTTGAGCCGTCTGTTATTGTGGCGGCCACATTTTCGGCGAGGTCTTGCTGAAAATCGGTAATCTTTGCGCCTATGTCGGTGGTTATGTGGGAGTTGGCGGCGCTCACCAGCAAATTAATTCCCGTTGTGATTGCCTTGGATTTAAAGAAGGCGCTCATCTCGGAGTTTGACAACGGAGACTCCGGGTCTGGGATGCGAAAGCGGCGGGCGTAACCGTCGTAAAATTCTTTGGTTATTTCCCCCTCTTCCAAATCGTCATGATTGCTAATCGCGGGATTGACCGGCAAGTTTATGTTTTGAACGTTAAACAAGTGTCCCAAGTGGTTTCTTCTGGATTTTAATTTTTCCAAAAGCAAGACTTTAACTGAAGGCGGCAAGCGGGTCGCGTCCACAATGTCTCTCCAATCGTTTTCAGTCAATTCCATGATTCTTCTGGTTATCCACACCGCGTCGTCGCGAGAGCAATTATAAAGTTTGGCGTGGGGGAATTTTAAAACAATATTGTCTGAATAACGCCTCCCGATCACCCACTCCATAAGGTTTATAGATTCCGGAGCGTCCACCAAGGCAAAGGGCACGACCAAAGAGTCAAAAATTCTTTTACCCTGGAAAACGTTTTCTGAAAGATAGCCCTTGGCCAAATTATAATTAAATTCTTGATCTTCCATGACAACAACGTCTTGAACCACAACCTGCAGGCCGTCTTCGCTCAAAATCCAACGATCGAAGGAGCCCGCGTTGTTAATGCTTATATTTTTTATAAATTCTTTTTTTGTTTTTTTGTCGGGGAAATCAATTTTCAGACGCGAAACATGTTTGACTGGGGGGACGATATAGCCAAGCTTCCTTAGCAAGGCCTTTCGCAGCAAGAAATTATGAACGGTTTTGCTTAAGTAGACCGAGTACTGGGTGGGAACGCCCCAAAAATTCTTTTTATTGACCGTCACGCGGTAATTGCCTAGCCTTGCCCAGGCCTCTGAGACAAAATCAACCCTGTCCATATCCTCTAGTTCCAGCTCGTCCTCGTCGTCCAACTCAACTCTTGCGTGATCGCTGGTTTGTCCGCCTTTCCAGAGATGGGATGATTCGTGGTCGACAGCGGGCTCCAGATCGGCCAGAGTCCATTGACAACGGGTTTGGACATGTCGTTGCCGGTAATATTCGTCCGCTTGTTTGGCGGTTAAGACGTCTCCTCTATAAATCCCCGCGCCGCACTCGTCGCTGTCGCAAATCAAATCGGTGGCGGGCATGTGTCCATAGGCCAGGGGCACGGTTCCGGATATGGGGTTGTAGGCCAGAAGCTTTTGTTCTTCGCAGTTGTTTCCTCTGGTGACAGAGGTAAGATCGTCGTCTCCAAAGTCCTGCGCCCTTAAATCAAGAGCTCCAAAGATCCCAAGATGTAATAAAACAAACGCCGTCAATACCGATCTCATAAACTTCCTTAACCATTGCCTCTTGTTTAAAAGGCGTTCGAGTGTCAAAAAGATTGACACTTTTGTCTGCGCGCTCTTGTCCTAAACGCTTTAAATCGCTTCTATGCGGATAAATCTATTATTTAACTTTGCTAAAGCCGCGCCATTTGTTGGAAAGCGTTTGAAATTGGGTTATGATGGGGAATATTCAGGGGAAATTTTGAAAATTCTTTTAATTTCAGAAAATAAAGGCGATATCGAGCGCGTTTCTCGTGTTGTGAAAAACGAGTTCAAAGATATCGAGCTGGTTTTCGCTTTTACCAAAGAGGAGGCGCTAAACTACGCCTCGGTGGACGGCCCTTTTGGTTTTTATGTCTTGGACGCGGAAATTAAAAAATTCCACCCAGATGAGCTGGGAAAAGATCTTTTGGATTTTACCGGCGCCAGGCCGTTAATTTTTTTGGGACACGAGGCCTTTATCACCGACAGGATTTCCCAAGAATTGTACCAGTCCAACGAATACAACGACACCATCCCCAAACCTTTTGACCGGGAAGGTTTTAGAGACGACGTTCTCAGCAAAGTCGCCAACGCTTTGACCTTCGCAAAAAAAGAAGAGTTTGAGCAGTCCATAGAAGAAGTGAACCCGGAAGACTTTATCCCCATGAAACTTAAAAGCTTCTATCTTTACAATAGCTTTCCCTATGACATTTATATGGAAATCACCACCACTAAATACATTAAAATATTGGCGGCCGACAAGCCTTATAGCATAACCACGCTTTCCACCTACGCCAAAAAAAACGTTCGCCATCTGTTTATTAAAAAAGACGACCAGTTGGAATACTTGGACACAGAAGGAAAAAAGTGTTTGAAAGCCATCAGAAAACTTTCGTACAAATCCAACGAAATGCTCTTGGTGTTGTTGCGCTCCATGACCATCACTCACCAAAGTTTGCTGGCCATCGGCGTGACCCCGGGGGTTCTAACTCTCTGCAACACGACAACCGACGCCATGATTGAAGTGGTAAAACAAAATAGAACTCTTCCCGAAATACTCTCAAAGTACCCAAACGTCTACGCGGGAATAGCCAGCAAAAGCCTCTTGACCGGATTTATCTCCACCGCCCTTTCCTTAAAGATGGGATGGGATTCCATCACCACCAAAAAAAAATTGACGATGGCCGCGGTATTGATGGACTTCACACTGCCTGACGAGCAAATGGGCAAAATAAACTCCCCTTCCGATCCTCTGCTTAAACGCTTTAGCGAAGAGCAAGTCGAGATTTTTTTGCAACATCCTGTCGCCGCCGCCCAAGTGGCGCAGCAGTTCACCATGTTTCCCGACATTGATTTTCTAATTGAAAACCATCACGAAACTCCCAACCGCAAAGGCTTTCCCAACCAGCCCAGCCACACCAAGCTGACATCGCTTTGCAGCGTCTTCAACATCTCCCAATTCATAGCGGCCGAGATAGACGGGGAAGTTTTAAACAATCAGCTTTTTGGTAAAACCCTAAGGGCCTTGTCGCGGGACTACAACTCCGGCAACTTTAAAGAGCCGCTAAAATACGCCAAAGAAATTTTAAAACTATAATTGAACCGACTCGAACGCGTCGATGATCTTTTTATAGGTGTGACTGCGGTACTTTTCTTTTAACCTGCCCAGATAAATTTCCTTGTCCGCCAGTTTTTTCTTGTTTCCGCTCTTTATGCGGGCAAGCATGTCGATCGCCACGTCTTCCGCCACGATGATAATCTTGGAAAGCGGGGAGATGTCGTCTTTAAAGTTGACGGCGAATCCCTTGCCGCCAGTCATGCCGTGATGCTGGGTGATAATCATGTCCGCTCCCATGGGGCAACGGGGAAAGGTTTTAACCAATTGTCCGGCGAGCCTGGCGTGATCTAGCACCACCTCTTTCTCCGCCTCGGTCACGTCGTTTCTAAACAGCAGGTCTTCTTCGTTAACGCAATCCGGATATTTTCTAAAAATAGGCGTTAAATAAATGTCGTGAAAAAAGAGAGCGAACGCCACTTTGTTTTGTTGCTCGGTGGATCCCCAAGAAATGTTCTTAATGATTTGAGTCGCGATATAAGTGGCCAGCACGGAGTGCTTGTATGAAAAGTCCGACTTGTTTTCCAAGAGCATTTGCAAAAGACTTTTAAGCTTGGGAGCGTCTTGCACCACTCCCTGAATCGACTCCACGCAGGCCAGGGAAATTTTGGCGATTTCATCGGACACCTCGTTTGTCTCGAAGATTTCCTCCGCCACAATGCCCATGCCCTGAGAAGTAATCTCCACTTTTTCAGCGTCCGAAAGATCCTCGCGCTTAAGCTCTTCCAGCACCACCCCGCTGGCCTTGTTTATAAAGCGCAG
>JBBDND010000002.1:0-1664 GCA_040877865.1 Bacteriovoracaceae bacterium
AAATCCTCAAAACTGAAAGCTTCCGGCAGGAGAGAATCTCTTGATTTGGCGCGGTTTTCGAAGCGCGCCCTGAGCTCTTCATTGCCAAGCGTGGAAAGAAAACCATCAACTTTTTCTTTAATGAGGGCCAACTCCGCGCTTTGAAGCTTTCTTCCCAAATAATAGTCCTCCACGCCAAAAGCCAAACGCTCTAAATGCTCCTGATAAAACAGCATTTTTGAGTTTTTTGCCCGGGAAGAGGTAAAAAGCGATTCCCCGTACAAAGACGAAGGCGATGCAGTCATAATATATCTCCAGATGGCTCTCCTATTGACTTCAAAGCCAATATAGCATTGATAAGGCTGAACTGTCATGATACTAAAGCTCAAAGGTTCCAAAAGGTCATCTATGCCCAAACAGCTTGCAATCATAGGTTTTGGAAATCAGGCAAAAGCTTGGGCCCTAAACTTAAAAGATTCCGGTTATGAGATTTTTATAGGATTGCGCCAAGACTCTTCTTCATTGGCCGCCGCCAAGTCCTTGGGACTGCGTCCTTTTATCATTGGCGAGCCATTGCCTTGTTCGGATGTGGCGATGCTGACTCCCGACGACACTCATTTGGAAATCGCCGCTCAAATCGCCCAAGATGTTCCATTTAAAGAAGATATTCATTTGATTTTTGCCCACGGATACTCCCTCTTTTTTGAGCGACTTGCCGAGAAACACCCAGAGTTTGACTGTCTATTATTGGCCCCAAAAGCGATCGCCAGCGAACTGCGCTTGCAATATGAAGTCAAAGGAAAATTAGGGGCGGTGTACAGCGCTGAACTTTCCCAATCTAAAAACCGCGCAACGAAAAAATTAAAAACCCTGGCCTTGGATCTCGGCATTAGCTCGTTCCACCCAACAACCATAGAGGCCGAGACAAAAGCGGATCTTTTTTCAGAACAAGCGCTTTTGTGTTCAAGCCTGCCCTATAGCGCTCTTTTTGCTTTTAACAAATTGATTGAAAAGGGAATAAATGAAGAAACCGCCTATTTTGAATGTTGGTATGAAGTAAAACTTATCGCCGACGCCATGGTAAAAATGGGACCGCTAAAATTCTTTGATCTTATTAGTCCAAACGCTTTGGAAGGCTCTGAAATTGGCAAAAAACAACTCTTTGATCAAAACTACTTTGATAAACTAGAAAAGTTGTATGAAGATATTGACAACGGAAACTTCCACCAACACCTAGAAGACACAAGCGTGGAAGCGACAAGGGAGAAAGTGGCGGCTTTCTGGAAAGCGCAGCGGCTTTCTGAAACCCATGAGAAAATGAGAAAAGATCTCTTTTAAACCCCCGGCAAGCGGCTTGGCGGACAGGATTGGACATGAAAAAAAGAAACACTAGAACCATCAAGACATTCAAGAAAAAAGAGCAAGGACGTTTTCTGCAAATGCTGACTTGTTACGATTTTCAAACCGCGAGTCTTTTAAACGAAACAGAACTGGACATGATTTTGGTTGGAGACAGCCTTGGAAACGTGGTGTTGGGATATTCGACCACGGTCTCGGTCACAGTCAATGAAATGAATATTTTTGGAGCGGCCGTCAAAAGAGGGGCTCCCAAAAAATTTGTCATCGTAGATATGCCTTTTGGCTCTTATAACACTGTGGAAGAAGGCCTAAGAAGCGCCACCGAA
>JBBDND010000003.1:0-8907 GCA_040877865.1 Bacteriovoracaceae bacterium
CGCTCATCTATCCCCTCGTACCTTCCGCAGATAAAAACAACATCTTTAGGCGAAGAGAAATTCAGAGCTCTTTTGGCAAAATCTTTGGCAAGAGAGTTGTTTAAGGTTTTCCCTCTGGGCGCCGGACAAACCACATGAAGTTGGTCAAGACTTGCGTAATTTCCCGCTTCCACCACTCCCCTAAGAAGAGCTTCTTTAAGCGCGTCGGCTCGCATAATCATGCCTTGACCTCCGCCAAAAGGAGCGTCGTCCACGCCTTTAAAACCTTTAGCGCAAAACTCGGAGATTTGAACGGTGTTCATTTCAAATTTTCCGTTCGCCGCCGCGCGCTCGTTTCGAAGAGCGCTGCCGAGCACCCCGTGTTCTTTCAAAGGAGAAAAGTAATCGGGGAAAAGAGTCAATATCCAAATTTTTTTAACTTTCAAATAATCTCCGGCTCAATCATTTTTATAAAGCCTTGTTCCATATTAATCTCGGGAAAAAACTCTTCCACCAAAGGAAGTTCCACAACTTCGGCATTTTTCTGAACCGAAAGAACAATTTGCGCTCCATTGTCAAAATGATCTCTCACAACGCCGACTTCGTTGCCCTCTTCATCAAGAACTTTCAACCCAATCAAGTCTTCAATGTAGAACTCGTCTTCATCGGGCTCGGGCAAGGCGCTTCTTTCAATAAACATGTCAAAAGGAATCATGGACTCAACTTGCTCCCTGGTTTCAATTCCTTCAAAATAAAGAATACATTTATTACCAAAGTTCGCGCTTTTAAGCTCAAAAACTTTGCCTGACTTTGCCAAGGAGCTGTGGTCATTTTTTGGTTTGAGCAAAAGAGCGGCGCCTTTTTTTAAAGAACTGTCTTTTGGATTAAAAAGATGGGCGCCAAATCCTCCCCGTATGCCGTGAGGTTTGGAACACGAGCCTAACTGAATCAATCTATCTTGCTTGGTCATAACACTCAGTTTATTAAAAGGTACCACGTACCTACAAAAAAAAACCTCGAGTCTTCGAGGTTTCAATTAAGCTTTATTAATTTCATTAAAAAGATCTTATTCGATTATTTCGAGAACTGATCTTTTCTTGAGTTTAGTGGAGGCGGCGTTAAGAATGGTTCGCAGAGCTCGGGCCGTTCTTCCTTGCTTGCCGATCACTTTTCCAAGGTCGGACTTGTCCACTTTTAATTCTATTACGGTGGTCTGCTCGCCCTCTATTTCGTTGACTTCGACGTTGTCGGGCATGTCTACCAAGGATTTTCCCACGTACTCGATTAACTCCTTAAGCTCGCTCATAACACCTACTTTCGTTAAGTTGATTTCCACTTAAGAAATATTTTACACGGTAAAAGGTTTAATTCCAAAACTTTTTGGTGTGAAATTATAATTTTACGCCATTTTTTCTAAACAAAGACCTAACAGTGTCGCTAACTTGAGCGCCCTTTCCCAACCAAGTTTTGATGGAGTCCACATTGACGTCCTTAAGAACTTCTTTAGAATTTGGATCGTATTGTCCAAGTCTTTCCAAGAACTTTCCGTCCCTTGGCTCTCTAGAATTCGCGGCAACGATCGTGTAAACGGGCTTGTGGGTTCTTCCACCTCTAGCTAATCTAATTTTAACCATTTATGTCTCCTACAATATTAAGTTTTTTAGGGCTTTTTTTTATTTCATTTAACAACCAAAGTCAAACGAATCTTGCTAATCTTAGAAAAATCGGCTGCCAAAGGGGTTTTTCTTCTTGCCCTTCTTTTTTTTCCTGTTTTGGCCGGCGGATTGTCTGAACCCGTTCATTGGACCCATTCCCGGTATGCTAGGCATGCCTCCGCCCTTCATCATGCCCGCCATATTGATCATCATCTCCTGCATCTGCTCAAACTTTTTAAGAAATTCTTTCACCGCCTGCTCGGTGGTGCCGGATCCGCTGGCAATTCTTTTGACTCTGGATTCGTTTTTTAAAAGTTTATGATCGTCTTTTTCTTTTTTAGTCATAGAATTGATCATCACCCGCATTTTTTTCATCTCGTTTTCAGCTGGGCTTAAATCCCCCAGATTTCGCAACATGCCTCCCATGCCGGGCAACATCTTTAAAATGCTGCTCATGGATCCCAGCTTGTTGATTTGTTCCATTTGATTGACAAAATCGTTGATGCTGAACTGCTGTTTTTCCAAACGCTTCATCATGCGCTCGGCTTCTTTTTCGTCGATACTTTCTTGAGCTTTCTCAACCAGAGTCACCACATCGCCCATGTCCAAAATTCGCCCGGCCAACCGGTCGGGATGAAACGGCTCGAGATCTTTCATCTTTTCGCCGGTGGAGATGTATTTAATGGGCACACTGGTCACGTGTCGAATGGACAAAGCGGCGCCGCCTCTGGCGTCGGAGTCCATTTTGGAAAGCACCGCTCCGGTAAGTCCAATTTTTTCATGGAAAACTTTGGCGACATTCACCGCTTCCTGACCGGTCATGGCGTCTGCCACCAACAAAACTTCCGGGTCCTTAAGCTCATTTTTAACGTCAACTAGCTGTCCCATCAACTCTTCATCCACCTGTAAACGTCCGGCCGTGTCTACAATGACCACTTGTTTGCCAAGTTTCTGGGCCTCTTCCATGCCCGCTTTCACGATATCTTTAGGCAGCATGGACAGATCGGAGTCAAAATAATCAATTTGCATGCCTTTAGCGTGCTTTATCAATTGGTCTTTGGCCGCCGGTCTAAAATTGTCGGCGGGAATAAAATAAACCTCTTTTTTCTTTTTATTTTTAAGAAAGTGTCCAAGCTTGCCGGTAAAAGTGGTTTTCCCGGCGCCGTTTAGACCAACGATCAAGATGGGGTTTAATGGGCGGTCTAATTTGAGCTCTTTATGCTCTTCTCCCATTACCTCGGCAAGCTTGTCTTGAACAATTTTAGTAAACTGCTCGCTTGGATTCACCCCGCGAACAACCTTTTGCCCAATGGCCTCTTCTTTAACTTTGCCAATGATTTCTTTGACAACTTTGAAATTAACATCCGCCTCTAAAAGAGCCGTTCTGATCTCTTTAAGCGCGTCTTCGATGTTTGATTCGCTGATTGTCCCCTTGCCGGATAAATTTTTAAAAGCGTCTTGAAATTTTTCGCTTAAACTGTCAAACATTCTGGTTCCTCGTTATTGCCATAAATTATTTGGGTTATTTGCAATGCAACTGTTCAAATCGGCCTATAATACCAAGCGATTTTAAAAATTCAACAGTAGAGAACCTGGAGCGGGCCGTCCAGACGTAGAGTTTTACATCATTTTGACTCAACTCATCTAAAAACTCGGCTATTGCCACTAAACTCATCTCAGTGTAAAGATTAACCCCATGCATAGTAGAGTTTTTTCAAAAGAGTTACAAGCCAAAATAGACGCATGCAAGCCCTTGCGCCAAGCGACGCGCCTAGGCTCTCTCTCGTTTGACTCCCCGCTTTTATTAGCCCCCATGGCCGGAATCTGCACCTCTCCTTTTCGTCTTCTCATGGAAGATTTGGGAGCGGGCGCGACGGTAAGCGAATTGATTAGCGCCCACGGAGTCAACCACGGGAATCAAAGAACTTTGGGCATGTTAAAAATTGACGAGCGGGAAAAAAACGTCGGCATACAATTATTTGGAGACGAACCCGAGGCCATGGCCTGCGCCGCTCGAACCGCCCAAGAGTTTAATCCCAAGTTTATCGACATCAACATGGGTTGTCCCGTTCGAAAAGTTGTGACTAAAGGAGGAGGCAGCGCCTTGATGAAGGAAATTGAAGCGTTGGCGCCTTTGTTCTCAACCATGAAAAAAGCCATCAAGGTTCCCCTCTCCATCAAGATTCGCATGGGTTGGGACGCCGAGGGCGTGAACGCGGACAAAATTGAAGAAGTCGCCCGCAATGAAGGAGTTGAGTGGGTGGCCATTCACGGCAGAACTCGCGCCCAACAATACCGAGGCGCCGCCAATTGGGAATATATCGAGTCTTTTGCCCAAAACTCCCGCTTGCCCGTAGTTGGCAACGGAGATCTGCATCAAGCGCATCAAGTGGCGCAAAGACTAAAAGCCACCAATTGCGCCGCGCTTATGATCGCCCGCGGTTGCTTAAGAAATCCTTTTATTTTTTTGGAGTCTTTAAATTTCGATCCGGAAAAGCCCGAGTCTTCCTTTAAGGCAAAAGATTATTTTGAGGTCATAGAGAGGCTTTATCAGTATTGTCACGAGGCCTATGATCGAGAACGGACCATTTTGGTCCAAGTGAGAAAATTGATCGTCTGGTTTGCCGCCGGCTTTCCCAGCGCCGCAAAATTTAGAAACCTTATGTTTCAAAGCCAAAACTTGGAAGAATCAATGAGGATCGCGCAAGACTATTTTTTGACTCTTGGAGAAAAAAACAAAAAAATCAATTATAATGAAATCTTCATGAATGGCGGACACGGCTAATCTTTTTGTCCAATGCTTCTTTTTACCGTTTCCGGTTTTTTTATAAGGCGCAAGTTGGCGCCCACTCCAAAGTGATCGCTTAAAAAAAGTCCTGGACGGTTAAACTCTAGTTGAGCGGCCTCCACTTCCCAAAAGCTGTTTAGGCCGTCTTTTATCAGAATGTAATCGAGCCTTTGAAAAACTTTGCTTTCCCCCTCGTGGCCCGACCAAGGATTCGCTTCGGGGTTCCAGGTGTGGCCAGGGCCTTTGCCCTTAATTTTCCAAACGTCTTTAAAGCCGGGCAGTTTATTTTGCAAATCTTTAAACTCCAAGCTGGAATCCATGACGTTCAAATCCCCCATCACAATGGAAGGGTTTCCGTCGCGCAGGATTTCATTTATGGTTAGGGCGACACTTTTTAATTGCAAAGCCCGGACATCTTTGTATTCTTCATAGGCTTGCAGATGCAGATTAAAAATATTGATCAATTGGCCCGTGGGCAATTTGATCTGCAAGAACAAGACTCCCCTGTCCACCAAACATTGGATTCCGCCGCATTCAGGAAAAGAAAAATGTTTTTTCTGAACCACTTGGTGCTTGGTGATAAACATCAAGCCTGAATGCAACCAAGGAAAACTTGCGGGCAGATAAATATGCTTTTGATTTTTTCGAAGATTTTTAACGATGTGTTTAGATCCTTGGAACACCTCCTGCAGGCCCATAATATCGGCGGCCGCGCTTTCTTTGCCTATTTTGGCAAAGCGCTCTTCCAGCTTTTCGGAAAAAAAAGGTATTCCCCACGAATTCAAAGTAGACACTTTAAGACGCGTTTCTTCCCCAAAAGTCTCTTCCCCAAGAGCCAATAAAAGTGGGCTATTTGTGATCAAAGCAGACATGAAAAGCGCAAAAAACAAATATAATTTGATCATGAGGCTATAATAGCCTCTGGAGTAAAAAACTCAAGCTTTTAAGTTTTTTACCGATATTTAAACTATGGAAAGCAAAAAAAACGTCTTTTTCCTTCTTTTCTTGCTGGCGCTTGGCCTGCTGTCGACCCGTGACAGCGCCTTGGCCGAAGCGACGGACAGATGCGCGAATATTCGCAAACAACTGATTGTGTTGGAACAACAAATACAATCTTCAAAGCTTTCACCCTGCGAGGGCGAAACATGCTCAAGTTTTTTGGAGTTGCAAACAAAACACAACGCTTTAATGGGCAAGCTTGTCGTCTATGAAGGCCTGGTCTCCATCGGACAGGCCATTGAGGGCGATCACCTTATCATTAAAAATCTTGGCCAAAGACAATTGGGAGAGGCCTCAAAAAACGTGGACAGCTTTTTAACCAATTTCCGCAAAGCCGCTCTTATCGATAAAAGCTTGGACACAAATTTTTGGGTTGACGAGCAAAACAACGAATATCAAGGGGAAACAATCAGTGAACTGTTGGGATTTGTTGAAACTCAATGCGCCAAAGACAACGAAGATATTCAAAGTTTTTGCTCCAATCTTAGGGGCGCCGCCAACGAGCCTGGAGTGGATTACACCGAGTTGTTGTTGAGCCTTTCCAATTTCGCCATGGCCGACAGGAGAACCCGGCTAAGCCCGGCGGATAGGCAGGCCGATTACGACAATTACAAAAAAACGCTTCAACTTGTGATTAACAATAAACTTGTCGGTTATGACAGCGAAGAAGTTCGGGAGGAAATCGGCGATATAAAGCGTTTAAAGCGAAAATTGACAGAATTTCAAGAAAACAGAAGCCATGAAAACGCCAGCGAAGTCCTTGCCTTGGCAAAGGACTTAGAGACTGTCGAGATGAATTTCGGAGAACTGGTCAATGCTAGAGAAGAGTTTCAAGACTTTTTTAACAACGACTTAAAAAAAGGAATCGCCTCGTTTAATCACGCTTCTCGCTCCTTGTTCCAAAAAGACAAAATCACAAACAACTTGGAAAATTTGGACCTTCTCTTTGATCGAGCGAACAAAAGCGCCTCTCTTTCCATCATTGAAAACATCAAAGAGGCCACTGATTGCTCGGGTTCTGATTCGGCTATTATCAGCTGCTTTGAAGCCAAATGCGACCGCGGGGCTTCTTCCGGTGAATGCCAACAAAACTCCAATAATCAAAACATCATCCACCAGCTTCATCCTTTAAACAATCAACTAAGGGCCCGCTCTGAATTAAATCAGGTTAAGGATAAAATTGAAGAAGCCAAACAGTGCGTGGACAAGCCCCTCTCCAGCGAGCAAGCGAGACAATGCATAACCAAATTGAAAGCTGATTTGGGATTGGCCTCTCAAGACAAGGTTGAGGAGCTTCGAAGAGACTTGCACCGATTGGAAGCGGCAATGGAAGAAATGAACGACAAAGAGCCTTTCTATTCTTTAAAACTTTCCAAGGCCATGGGACTTATGGCCTATAGAAACAGCGGATGTCTTGGCCGCGAGGATGAGCTAAAGTCAGATCGCTTTCACTCCACTTGCCGCCCCAGCCAAATAGGCGATTTTGCGCAAGAGGCCCTAAGGCTTTCCGAAGACACGGGTCAAATTTTAGATTTCACGCAAAATCCCTTTATAAACAGCCAACTAAAAATGCCGGCGGGGGATTTTTCATTTTATAAAGAAAAGTTTTTAGAGCATTGTTCAAGCTCTGAAAACGCCAATATCGGCCTGTGTGAAATGTATCAAAACGACGACGTGGCAAGCGGACGCATGAGAGAAAATTTTCAAAGAGCGGGAAGGAGCTTGACCGCCAGCAAAACTGAAAATCGAAGACTGCCCTCAAAAGTTTCTTTTGACGAAGTGGAAAGGGCCAGCCCCGGGAAAAGTTTTTTCTCTGGATTGGCGACCGCCGGCCTTACCCAAGGACTTCCCTTCTTTATGCATTTAGACTCAAGCAAAAGAAATCACCGGCAAATGATGAACTATCATCAAAACAGACTTTCATATATGCAAAGCCGGCGGGACTATTTAAGCCAAAACCCTCAGATCCCCATATACCATTATCCCAACACAAACTATGGATATTCTCTCTATGACTATGGCCAGTCATCACAGTTTGGAGGGGACAGCGCTCAGGCAATCTTCCACGACCCGTATGATTTTACCCAATTTTCTTTCCCCCCCAGTTCCATAGTGGACGCTTCCGGCAATCAGAGCTTTGGCCTAGACAACTCCTCTTCGGAGGGTTTCAATTTCGGTCCCTGACAAAAATATCAGGCGCCGGCAAAATTTCCTCTTTATCCTCCTTAAGCGCTCAGCCTTCTTGCGCTAATAATTTCAAACTCTTATACCTTGTTTTTTTCCTTATTTTAGAAATATCCAAAGCCGGCCCCGCGCCAGGGTAAAATAAGACTTAAGTTATTAAAATAAGGATTAATAAACCGATAAGAAATTGAGATGAATAATAGATTGATATGTTTCTTTATTTTTAGTTTTCTTTTGGCCTCATGTCTTCCGGAGCAGGCCGCAAGGCAGCCTCTTTCCACTGGCGCCAATCTTGGAAACTCGGCGGGGGAAGAACCGGACGCGATTGAAGGCGCAAATCCGTCTCATGAGGATCTCTATTGGTTCGACTCCGGGGTTAAACGCTCCACTCTTACAATAGATCACGACAACCAAAAAAATCATTACATCTTTGGCTCCGATATAGATCTTTTTTTGCAAGATTCTGAAAATTACAATTCAACCTATTGCGTTCTCGCCGCCTTTAACACCGGTGGCGCCGCTTCTACGCCTTTAATGGTAAAGGCGACCCCGGCCGTCACCACCAATTATTCCACCGGTAAAAGAACAAGGTATTTGAGGGCCAATCTTTCAACCGCGTCGGGAAACGATTTTTGCAATAAAGACGTTCAGATTAAAAGCAATCCGCTGACACTTGTTCCTTTTTCCTCGCTGGTATACAAACCGGCGGATGTTTGTCCAAGCTGCTTAAACATTATTGCCTCAAATAAATTTGAACTCTATCGGTATCAACAAGATGGAAATTGGTTAAAGTTGATTTCTCACGACCAAATTGACTATGGAAACTTAAGTTTAAGAATTGACATGAACGGCAATAGCTCCAACACGCCCACAAGTTGCACCGACGCGGGATGCGCGGCGGAAGGTTTCGATTGTTGCATAGAAGGCCAATGCGTTAACGACGCCTCTACAAGGCTTTCCGGCGTCCAGTCCGACCCCGAAGGCTTTGAGCTGGCCGAGTTGGAAAAAGCCGCCAATCCCAATTGGTATCAAAAGTATCCCGAGTTTTATTATATTTGCCTGGAAGATCCGCAAAACGGTGGCGGAGACGACTCGCTTGATCCGGAAGATCCTCTTTCAGACGCGGAAAAAAGAAAGCTTGAAATGATCGCCGACTACGAATGCGTGGAAGAGCTTAAAACTTATTCTATCGAAGACCCTTTCCATAAAGATCCCGTGGATGAAACTCTTCCCGTCTCCACCTACAATAAATGCGAGGTCGACGACAGCTTAGTTTTTATGTATTTTGAATCCGTGATGAAA
>JBBDND010000004.1:0-8723 GCA_040877865.1 Bacteriovoracaceae bacterium
CCAGGGCCTATAAACGGAATCTTTCCCGAGTATTGGTGTTAAAGTCGGAGATTAGGGAGAAGGACGATCAGCAACCAAAGTCCGCGCCGGAGAAAATTTCTAGCGGAGAAAAAGACGAGTTAAAACAATTATTAAAAAACGATTTATAATTTAACAAAGCGGAAAAGGCCGTTTCCAATGGCCTTGATGCTGTAATTGGATTGCTTTAATTTTTTGCGCAGATTGTAGATATGCACGTCCAAAGTGTTGGGATGAATGGCAATGTTCTTCCAAATAATTTTAACAATGTCGTTTCTGTGCAGGGTCTTGTCTTCTTGGACATTAAAACTTTCAATGATTTTAATTTCTTTATTGGTGAACGAGGCAAGATCCAAATGAAGCGCCTCTAAAGATTTGCTGGTTTCATGATTCCTTTCATCAATTTGGCGCACATGTCTTTCCACCTTGGCCTTGATTTCGCTCTTGTTAAAAGGCTTGAGAATATAATCGATGGCTCCGGCCTCAAAGGCGTTTTGCAAGGATTCGTATTCGTCGCTGGAGGAGATGACAAGATAAGGAGTGCTTAATGTCATGTCGGACTCGTTTAGAAGTTTGAAAAAATGCCCGTCTTCCAAGAAGATGTCGGCAATGATTAAATCAATTTGGTCTTTACTGGACAAGTAGGCGCTGCGGAATTCGTCAAACGAAGTGAAAAAAGTCAGGTTGTATTTATCTTCCTCTAGAATGCTTTGATAGATTGGCTGGAGATCTTCCATGTCCTCTATAATCCACAAGTTTTTCTTGCTCATTTTATTTCTCCCTCGGCGCCGGTCGGTTTTTTTGGAGGCACCGGCACTCCAATTTGATTTAAATAATTGCCCAGAGACAACAAAGGCAGGCCAATAATGGCGGTGTAGTCGTCAGTGTCAATTTTTTCAAACAACGCGATTCCATTTAGTTCTAATTTATACGATCCCGCGCAGTCAATCGGATTATCAGTTCTTAAGTAATTCTTAATAGAATCCACTTCTAACTTTCGCATAGTTAGCGTGGTTATATTTGTTTCAATATGCTGGCCGTCAGGATGTATAACACAGTAAGAAGTCACCAGGCGATGACTCTTGCCAGACAATAGTGTCAGTTGCTCACAGGCCTTTTCCAGCGAGCCGGCCTTTCCAAAAATTTGGCCTTGAAATTCCAGTAATTGGTCGGATCCAACCACCACCGCCTCTGGAGCGTCTTGCTGTATTTTTTTGGCTTTTTCATAGGCCAAGGTTTCTGCCAATTCGATGGGATCTTTGACGGACGCTTTATAGGCGTCTTCGTCAATTTCAGGAGAGACACAGCTAAATTTCAAGCCCAGACGTTCAAGTAGCGCTTTGCGGTACGGAGAAGAACTTGCTAGTATAAGTTTTGCCATAAAATCTTATAATATTCTTAATAGAATTGATCAAGGAGAATGTTAAAAATGTCCTTATATTCTTATAAAAACTTCAGACCGACTGTCAACGAGTCAAACTTTATCGCTGAAAACGCCACTGTCATAGGGCGAACTGTTTTGGGAGAAAACGCCAATATATGGTTTCAAAGCGTCGCCAGAGGAGATGTCAACGAGATCTCGATTGGGGATAACAGCAATATCCAAGATCTGTGCATGTTGCATGTGACGGAAGCCAGCCCTTTAAAAATTGGAAACAATGTAAGCGTGGGACATCAGGTGACGCTTCACGGATGCGAAGTTGGAGACAGCTGTTTGATTGGAATGGGGTCGACTTTGCTGGACGACTGCTCTATTGGAGAATTCTCTTTGGTCGCCGCCGGCAGCGTTGTGACTCCTGGAAAAAAGTTTCCGCCTCGCTCGATGATTATGGGCGCGCCCGCAAAAAGAGCGAGAGAGCTCACAGAGGAAGAAGTCCATTTTATTGGCAATCACTACAAGTCCTATCTTGGATACGCAAAAGAATTTCTTGACCCGGAGGTTGTGGTTAAGTTGTCTTAGAACTTGTTCAAATAGGTGTAATCCTTGATTCTTGCTTCGAAAAAATCCGAAAGCTTTACGCCAACTCTTGGTTTGATGGAGCCCGACTTTACTCTTTTATCAATTTCAGATTTAACCATTTTGCACATTTCCCTGGGATTGTACTGCATGATATTCAAGACCTCCGCGGCGGAGTTGCCGTGGATGATTTCTTCAATATAAAAGCGCTTGGGATCGTCTTCGTCGCTGTATACGTGAGCTTCGTTTAAGCGTCCAAAAAGATTGTGCATGTCTCCCATGACGTCTTGATAAGCGCCGGTTAAAAAAACTCCGATTGGATACTCTTCGTCTTTTTTTATCTCATGAAGGGCGAGAGTGGGTTGATGTCCGTCAGGACCTAAAAAACAATTGATCTTTCCATCGGAGTCGCAGGTGATGTCGGCCAAAGTCACCTCGTTTGTCGGCGCCTCGTCAAGCCTTTTAATGGGGACCACCGGTAAAATTTGATTGATTGCCCAAGAGTCGGGAGTGGATTGAAACACTGAAAAATTGCAGAGATATTTATCCGCCAAAACAAATTTAAGCTTCTTAATTTCACTGGGCACATACTTTTCATTCTCGGTCATGGATATTATTTGGTGGCAAATATTCCAATAAAGGCCCTCTATCTTTCCTCGTTCAACCAAGCTGATAACCCCAAGCTTAAAGGCGGCGACTGCCTCGTCCTTAATGATGTCAGCGTCGTTGTAAACGTCTTGGTAATTGGCGTGGTTTAACTCGCGGTAAAGATATTTTATGTTCCTTAAAAGCAAGTGATCTTTTGGATCCGGATTGGTTTGAACGTCTTTTGATTTGGCAAGCTCCACTTTGCCAAAGACATTGGTGATCACACACGAGTGGTGGGCGGTTATGATTCTTCCCGCCTCATTGACGATGTTTGGATGCTTTACTCCGGAGTCGTTACATATGTCGCGCAAGATATAAACCACGTCTCCCACATAATCGGCCAAGGTGTAATTGATGGAAGAAGGCTGGTTGGATCGGGTCCCGTCATAATTGACGCCAACTCCGCCTCCAACGTCAAAGTATTCCACTGGCGCTCCAAGTTTTATAAGGTCGCAATAAATACGGGCCCCCTCGGTGATGCAATCTTTGATAGTCCTGATGTCTGGAATTTGAGAGCCCACATGGAAATGAAAAAGCTTTAACATGTTCAAGCGGTCTTTTTCTTTCAAAAGCTCCATGAGCTCCAGGATCTCCGGCACTGAAAGGCCAAACTTTGCAAATTCTCCCGAGGATTCAGACCATTTTCCAGAAGCCTTTGAGCTGAGTTTTGCCCGAACTCCAATCATGGGAGTGATTTGCATTTCTTCCATGACTTCGAGCAAGAGATGAATCTCGCTAAATTTTTCGATGACGATCACAATATTTTTATCGATTTGGGAGCCAAGCAGCGCCAAGCGCATATAATCTTTGTCTTTATAGCCGTTTAAGATTGTGAGCGCTCTGGGATTTTGGTTATAGGCCAATACAGTTAACAGCTCGGCTTTAGATCCGGCCTCCAGACCGTAAGAAAAATCCATGCCGGCGTCAACCACCTCTTCGACGACTTCTCTAAGCTGATTGACCTTGATGGGATAGACTCCAAAGTAGTTGCCCTCAAACTTGGCGTCTTTGATGGTTTTGGCAAAGAGTTTGTTGATGTTTTGCACTTGAGAGCGCAAGATGTCGTGAAAGCGAATCACGCAAGGGAAAGCGACTTTCTCTTCCTTCATTTCTTTGATGACTTCCACAATGCTGATTTGGATTCCGCCCGGAACTCTAGAGGGACAAACGCATAGTTCGCCCTTGGCGTTCACTGAAAAATAGCCGTCGCCCCATCTAAGAATTTGATATTCGTTAATCGCGTCTTCAACGCTCCAATTTTGTTTTTTCATACTTGCCCTTTGAACAGCCATATTAGCCGCGCCTGGGCAAAAAATAAAGAAAAAGAATAAAGGAAGAGAATAAAGAAAAACGCGCCTTGGCCGCGAGGAGCCGGCGGCTAGGGCGCCACTTTAACGGGTTTAAAATCTGTCGTAATAGGCCCTGGTAAATTGAAACTGGTTTTGGGCTTTGTTGGTTTCTTCTTTGTTTTGTTCTTCGCTTTCGACGACGGCCTGTTCCTTGCGCTCCATGAGAACTCCTTCTTGAGGCGAACTTGCGCAAGAAATAAAAAAGATGAGAAATCCGCAAGCGCCAAGACCCTTTAAAGTCTTCATAAAAGCTTTTGTATTCGTGTTGAAAGGCAACATTAACCCTCCTTGTTTCGCTGAGATTCCCGCCTGGAATCCCTTTACGCTTTAAATTGCGAAAAGCGCGCCAAAAAAAACTGGTGTTTTTAGGCGCTTAAGCAATCATTTTGGAGTTATTTTGCCGCCGGCCGGAGCCAAATTGGGGCTTTAAGCGTTTTCGCCGGCAATAATTTGGTAATAGCGCCTTTGCTCGTCAATGGAGAGGGGTTTTATTGTTTCCACGTTGCGTTTTTTGATTCCCTTGGAGCGAATTACGTCATTGTAAAGCCTCAATTTCTTAGTGAGACTTTTACTGACGTGAATAAGCCAGTCTGGAAACTGTTTTTTTAATTGGGCCTGTGGAATTTTTATTAAAACCGTCTCTTCCAAGGAAATGACGTCCGCCGAGCGGGTTTGGTTGTCAAAAAAAGAAAACTCGCCAAAGTAGTCCCCTGGATTCAGGTAGGCCAACGGGGTCACCATTCGATCTTTGCGAGAACAAATTAAAAGTTTGCCGGAGATAATCTTGTAAAGGTCTTTGGTGAGGTCTCCCTCGCGACAGATCACTTGATCTTTTTGAACTTGAATGGAAAAGTCTTGATCAGTCATAAGCTTCCGGGTGTTGTTTGGTTAGAGCTTTAACAGCTTCTTGATTCTTGCCGCGATAACCTGCGCCATTTTTTCCATGTACAAGTTTTGCGGATATACGTCGTCAAAGAACACCAAGTTCTGTGTCCAATGGTCTTTAAGCATTTTATTGAAGTCAAAGAAGGCCACATCGTGTTTGGAGGCGGCGCTTTTTAAAATTTGGTTGTAGACGGGCGAGCCTCGCCAATTAGAACAATCGAAAGCGATGGCCAGCTCGAGGTATTTTTGGGCCTCTTTTATCTTTCCGAGGTTTTTTGCGATCTTTCCGTGGATGTAGAGAGCTCTGGCGTTGTTGTTGGCCATCAAGGCCAATTCTTTGCTGATATTGTAGGCCTGCTTAAAATCTCTCTCTTTAACCAGCCCGATCACTTGGTCCAATTTTGGAGACAGCTCCCCGCTAAAGGAGCCGGGGCAAGAGCTGCGGGGTTTGGCGTCCAAGTTAAGGGGAGTTGAGACCGCGATCACATAACTGTTGCGGTCTTTTGCGTAGGTAAAGAACTCGTTAATTTCGCGCTCAAAAAGCTTAAAGGAAATTTCATTTCTCTTTTGGACCGCGATGTCGCTATAGGTGTTGTTGTCGGGAATTATGGACGAGCCGAGAGCTTTGTATTTGACTGTGTGATAAACAAAGCGGGACAACTGCGGGAAGATCATCAGCAGGGTTTGGATCTTTTCATCTTCATATATCTCAAGGTTTTTCTTGATGGTGTCTATGTCTTGAGTTTGAAATTTTGATTCGGCGCTCTCTTCGCTTCCTCCCATGTAAACAATAATTAAAGGCAGTCGTTTGAGAGATTTAATTTTCTCCAGGGTGCGATGCAGGCCTTCTCCTTTCACCGCTATGGAGTCGATTTTGACCGGCTTGCTTAAATTCTCGGAAACTTTGTCGGCCATAATTTTGGCGAAAGATCCCAGTCTATCCCCCATGCGGTCTCCCACGATCAGGATGGGAGCCTCGACGTTAAGTTCGGAATAGGCGTTGTTTTGAAAAACATAAGGGTAAGGAACAACGCTTTGAACGTTTTTCTTGTATTTATACCAAAGAAATAGGGAAGCCAGTATTAATGGCGCGACGAATAAAATTGTGATAATTTTCTTCAAACTTGGTCCCTGATTAGCTTTATTGCGATAATAACAGTTTATCTTATTCTTAGTTTTTGGTAAATGGCATTAAAAATGAGGAAATAATGATGAAAGTACCTGAGCTCTTGGCCCCGGCGGGCAGTCTGGACAAATTGAAAGTCTCGGTGGATTACGGGGCCGACGCCGTCTACCTGGGCGGGCTTAAATTTGGTCTGCGCAGCGCCGCTGAAAACTTTACCGAACAAGAATTGGAAGAGGGAGTGGATTACGCTCATAAAAAAGGCGCCAAGGCCTATGTGGTTTTAAACGGCTTTCTTCACGATCAAGATTTGGCTCAATTGCCCCCTTTTGTTGAATTTTTACAAAAGCAAGAGGTGGACGCGGTCATCGCCAGCGATTTAGGAGTGATTGAGACGGTTAAAAAATTTTCAGATATTCCGGTTCACCTTTCCACTCAGGCCAGCTGCCTTAATGTCGCCAGCGCCAAATTTTGGAAAAAGCGCGGCGTGGAAAGGGTGGTGCTCGGACGGGAAGTGAGCGTTGCCGAGGCCGGCAAAATAAAAAGAGAGGCCGGCGTTGAAGTTGAGATGTTTGTCCATGGCTCCATGTGCATGGCCTATTCGGGCAATTGCGTGATTTCCAATTTTACTCAAGGACGCGACAGCAACAGGGGAGGGTGCGCCCACAGCTGCCGATTCGAATATTCTTTGAGCTTTTCAAAAGAACAAGAAAAAAAGAAGGCCTATTTTATGAGCTCCAAAGATCTAAACGGCCTGGCCTCTTTGGAAGAGTTTATAAATGAAGAAATTGACTCCATCAAAGTAGAAGGGAGAATGAAAAGCCATCTTTACGCCGGAACCATCAGCAAGGTTTATTCGGAAGCTTTAAGGTTCTACCAACAAAACGGCCATTTTTTATCCGATCAAATATATGAGTGGGAAAACGAGCTAAAAAAAGTCACTCATAGGGCCTATTCCGCGGCAAACCTCACAACCAAGGCCGGGCCTGAGACTATTTTTAACGAGCGAGAAACCGAATCCGGCGCTTCTTACGCCATGCTTGGAAATATTGTCGAAACTGTCGACAACGAATTTATAGTGATTGATGTGCGCAACTCTTTCCAAACGGGCCAAACCCTGGAGCTTTTGCCTTTTAAAGGGGAGGCGAAAAAATTTGTATGCCGTGAAATAAGAGGTTTGGACAACGAGCCCCTGTCTAAAACCAACCCCTCCACCTTGGTCAAACTGCCTTGGATCGAGAGCGCCGCCAGAAACAATATCTTGAGGGCGAAAATATGAATTTGATCACTTATGTTCAAAATATGCGCGAATTAGGCCAGGCCAAGGAAGTCGGTTTAAAAGAGGTGATAATTTGTCCCAAAGAGCTTAGCCGCTTTGGCGAGTTGAGCGTTCAAGAGACGAACCAGTTGGCCATTGAGGCCAAAGCTTTGGGAATGAGTCCCGTCCTTGAGTGGGACATTTTGATGACGGAAAATGAAATGCGCCCGGCCTTGGAGGCTTTTAAGCAGGTGAACTTAGACGCCTTTGACAGCGTTCGAGTTCAAGATCCCGGGGCTGTAGAGTGGGTATTAGAGCATACCGACAAAAAAATCCAACTTATTGTAGAGACTGGCAATCATAATCTTGAATCCTTGATCGCCTGGAAAAAGTGCTTGGGAGAGAGACTCGAGCGGTTGGTTCTTTCTATTGAGTTGCCTCTTGAAAAATGCAAAGCGTATAAGGAGGCCCTGGGGGCGCCGGTTGAGTTTTTGATCTTGGGAAGGATTTTGTTGTTTTACACTCCCAGAAATCTGTTGTCCTCGCTTTTGCCGGAAGACGACCAGTTGCGGGCGCGTCCCCAACTTAGCGCCGTGGGGGAAAGCGAAGAGTCTCCGCATAAAGGCTTTCCCGCGCTGGAAAATCGCCACGGAACTTTTATGTTTCATATAAAACATCAATTTTTAATGGAACATTTGGCAGAACTGGATTTTCTCGACCGCGCCAGAGTCGACTTTCGCTTTGACTCTTCTTTTGAACTGCTGGCCAAGGCCAACGAGGTGGCGCGGGGGACGCTCTCTCCAAAAGCGTTTAAGGAGCTTTACCCTTTTGACGTGATCAAAGGCTTTTACAAAGTCAATAAAACCGACGTGCTGTTTAAAAAGTTAAAAAACCGCCGCTTGCAAAGAAAAGACGACAATTATATTGGAGAAGCGCTGGAAGTTAAAAAAGGCGGGCATCTAGTGATAAGGATTAAGGGCCGTCGCGGGATTGAAAAAGGCGACCGGCTGTTGTTTATCACTCCGGAAGGCAAAGAGCTGCGAGCGCCGGTGGTGGAGCTTAAAGATGTTGAATTGCGCGACATTGAGAATGCGCCGCCTGAAAGCCTGGCCATCATGAATTATCTAGGCGGCGTTTGGGTGAAATCCCAGGTTTATAAAGATTCTTGATAACGGGGTTTTGGTCTAAGAAAAAAAAACGCGCGGGGAGAGAGACCCGCGCGCTTTAAGAGAGGGAGAGAGTGCAGTTTGCCGCTTAAGGCGCGACAAGGCCTTTTTTGATTTTTAAAGTTTTTTAAAATTTAAGTTTCAGTTTTTGGTTCGGACGCTCTTTATCGGAGCGTCCGGATTGTTAATAATAGTTTGATGAGCACAGTTGAGACATTCTATTTGTCCCTGGAATGTGAATTGGCGCAATCTTTAGGTAAAAGTGTCCATATTGCGCTTCCAAGGCCACATTTGTTTTGGTGATTTGACTTACGGGGCA
>JBBDND010000005.1:0-8694 GCA_040877865.1 Bacteriovoracaceae bacterium
ACATCTCAACCATTCGCTCCATGCCCTCAGGCCGCGCCGGCATTAAAACCAGGATAGTGACTCAGGACAATTATTCAAAATATTTAAGCTTTATTAAAACTCGCCTTTCCATGGGAGAACAGGTGTACATCGTCGCTCCCGCCATTAGCGAATCCGAAGTCCTGGACATAAAAAATGTGGAAGAAATTGAAAAAGATTATCAAAAATATTTTCCAGAATTTACTGTTAAAGCCTTGCACGGCCGCTTAAAAGCCGCTGAAAAACAAGAAATTTTTCGCCAATTTGGAGAAGGAAAAATAAACGCCCTTATATCGACTTCGGTCATTGAGGTGGGCATAAACGTGAAAAACGCCACGGTCATGAGCGTTTACAACCCCGACCGCTTTGGCCTGAGTTCGCTGCATCAGTTAAGAGGCCGCGTGGGCCGGGGAGAAAAGCCGGGCTTTTGCTTTCTCGTGGCTCAAAAGCGCCTCTCCCCCGACTCTCTAAATCGTTTAAAGGTGATTGAAAGAAGCTGCGACGGGTTCCAAATAGCCGAGGCGGATCTTAAGAACCGGGGAGAAGGAGATCTTTTTGGAATCTCTCAATCGGGAGCTGTGACCCAGAGAAAGATTGCCAGCATTTTTGAACATTTTGATATTTTTGATCAAGTAAATAAAGATTTGCCGCAAATCCTTTCATCTCAAGAGAGCGCGGTCGCGACGGTGGTGGCGCGGCTGAGTCGGGACCAAAAAGTATCCTCTACCATTTAGCCCTTTTTATGCGGGCAAAGAAAAAGTATAATAGAGCCATGATTAAGCTTAAAGTAAAAGAGTGTCCCAATCCCGATTACATTGGATCATACACTTTTGATAAAAACTTGGTGTATATTGGGGGCAATATTGACGCTGATTTGCTGTTGGACGACAGCGACGTCGGCTCCAATCACCTCTTTATCGAAATTGTTAACAATCAGCTTTTGGCCCACTTAAACAAGGACCAGGATTTTTTTCTGGTCAACGGCAAAAGAACCACCAAGTTTAAATTTCTCAATGTCGGACAAGACATAAAAATTGGCTCGTCCGTGGTCGCGGTGGAGATATTTGCGCCCACAGACATTGTTGCCAAACGCGAAGTTCTCAACAAAAACACCGAAGAGCTGATTCAGGAGAATTCTCCCTTGTTGGAATTTATAAAGGAACTGCAAAAAGAATTGCAAAAAGAGTCATGAACGTAGTCAAGGCAAATTATTTTAAGACAGAGGACGGAGAACAAGTTTTTTACTCCACCAACTTTGATCCGGCCAAAGACGGGGCTTCACATGAAGACGTTTTGGTTTTCAATTACGGGCTGGTTTGCAGCAACCACCACTGGTCGAAGCAATTAAAGCACTTTGACGACAGAGGCTACAAAATCCTCACTCATGATTACCGGGGACACTACCTTTCCACCGGCCACAATGACGTGGCCAACATCACGTTTCAAAACATAACCGACGACTTGCATAAAATCTGCGTGGCTTTAAACATAAAAAGCTCCATCCAAATTGGACACAGCATGGGCGTGAATATCTGCCTGGAGTTTGCCCGGCGCTACCCGGAAATGACCAAGCGAATGGTTCTTATTTCCGGCACGGTCATACCTGTCTTTAACATCATGTTTAACAGCAATATTACAGATCAAACCCTGCCCTCGGCGGCAAAGCTTATGAAAAAATTCCCCAAGCTTTTTGAAAGCTTCTGGAAATACGGCGGCTGGAATCCCGTCACCCGCAAAATCATTCACGCCGGCGGTTTTAACACGAAAACCGTGCCCGAAGAATTTATTGAAATTTACCTTAACCGCCTTGGCAAGCTGGGCCCCGAGCTCTTTTTCCAATTAATAGAACAAATGCATAAACACGACATCTTGGCCTTTATTCAAAACATAAAAACTCCGGCCTTGATCATAGGAGGAGACCAAGATAAGGTTATTCCCAATTATCTGCAAAAGCTTTTGTTAAAAGAGCTTCCCAACGCCAAGCTCTACTTGGTAAGAAACGGCAGCCACGTGCCTCAAGTGGATTTTCCCGAATTTGTAAATGAAAGGCTGGATTGCTACTTTGAAAAAGGTCTTTAAAGTTTAATGTCTTTGTATTCAATAAGCGGTCGAAACAATCTTTTCATCGCCGAATGAAGTTGGGATTTTTTGTATTCAATATGGCTTGCCTCCCCCTCGGTGTTTCTAAGATGGCTTGCGATATCGGTGATTTGAACTTCATAGGGATAGAAAAAGCGCACATCTCTCGCGATGGAAGAAGTGTCCAAAGAGAGAATTGTTTTGGCCAGCTCGCTTTCCTCGTCGTTTTTGGCCAGCTTTCGGGCCTCGCTAAACTGTTTTAAAAACGGATTGCGGTATTTGATTAGTTGCCGAGAAGTAAAGTGAATGGCCTTGTACTCGCTTGAGGTGTGCAAATTCTCCGCGTCGCTTTTGGCCGCGCCGGAGCAGCTTTCCGCCAGGGCCTCCATCCTTTGGGCGAACTCGCCCTCGTTTAAATCTTCTTTGAGACTCTTTTTAAGAGTCTCAAAATATCCCTTTTTAAAGCAATCCATATCAACCAAGGAGTTGTGGGAGCGCGAGGGTTTGATATTGTTCACCATCACAATATAGTTTTGGTACAAGAACTTCAGCACTCTTAAAGCGTCTATTTTAGTTTTAGTGACAAAGCGCACGCCGATTCGATCAAAAAGCTCTTCGGCCACGTTTTCTTGTTTGTGCAAAAGTTTAATAATAATGCTCTCCCGGGTCTTTTTCGCCTTGGTGTCAAACTCCACTAAAGGAATGGGCGAGACTCCGTCCCCCGTCCCTAAAAAAAGCGCGTCATTCTCGTCTCTTTGAATGAATTTATAAAACCGGTCAAAAATTTGAGTTTGAATAGTGGAAAAATAGCGGTAACGCAAGTCTTTATCAGCGTGTAAAATTGTATGCATGACTTTGAGAATGATCCCCGCCCAAATCATCTCTTCAATTGAGGATTTCTCGTCTTTTTTGGTGTTGGTGGCGATCAGCAAAAGCTCTTTGACGTCGTTGATGGAATAAAAGCGATTGGGAACGGAGACCTCAAGGCCGTCGCTATTTCCCTCTTTTAAAAAATATCTTTTGGTAAATTGTATGGCCTCTTGAAAGATGCCAAACAGCTCGGCTTTTTGCACAGGGTCCGACACGTCAAAACCGTACCCAATCAAGAAATCGTAGGCGGCCTCCGGCTCTTTAAAATGGGAAAGATAGTTTTTGGCGTCCAAAGAGGATTTCCCGCCGGCGATGATCTCAAAAGTTTCCCAATTAAATTTATAACTTTCTAAATAATCTGGTCTATTCATTATGTTTTGATTTCATTACATTTGATTTCAATTATTCTGGCTGCTTAGCTAATAATTGAGCTTGATAATATTGAGCAAGAAGTTATCCTACTAGCAATGAAAGATCAAAACAATACACTCATTTCCTTGTCTAAATGCTTCTTAAGCTTTTTTTACATTGGCTATATTAAAAAGGCTCCTGGCACCTTTGGGAGTATCGCTACCCTTCCTTTTATTCTCTTATTGGCCTATTTCAATATCCCATTATGGCAACTTGCTGTATTGATTGTCCTTCTTACTTTAATCGCGGGCTTTACCGCGGAGTACGTTCAACAAGCGGAAAAAAGCCACGATCCCCAGTGGATTGTCATGGACGAGGTCATCGGCATGTTGGTGACTTGGGCCTTTGTCTACCCTTGGGCGGATTATAAAACTTTGCTCATGGTTTTGGCCCTCTTTCGCCTGTTTGATATTATTAAAATTTGGCCGGCCAGCTACTTTGACAAAAAAATCACCCACGGCTTTGGAACCATTTTAGATGATGTCATAAGCGGGATTATGGCAGGAATGATCCTCTGGGCGGTAAAAAATTACTATTTAATAAAATAGATACTGAACAATTCTAGTCACTTAAGAAATCCGTAGTTTTTCCGTAAATTGCTTGGCGAATAGATCTAATGATGCTATTTTTTAACCAATCTAATTTATTTTTAAGGAGACAAGCAAATGGCCCAAACCAACCAAATGACTAATGACAACAAGAAAAAAGCTCTTGATCTAGCCCTTTCCACTATTGAAAAGCAATTTGGCAAAGGGGCCATTATGAAGCTTGGCACCGATAAAGCGGAAAAAATGCCATCTATTTCCACCGGAGCTCTGGGGCTTGATTTGGCTTTGGGCATAGGCGGCGTTCCTCAAGGCCGCATCATTGAAATCTACGGGCCGGAATCTTCCGGAAAAACCACTCTTACTTTACATATCGCGGCTGAATGTCAAAAGGCCGGCGGGACTGTCGCCTTTGTCGACGCCGAGCACGCGCTGGACACGCAATACGCCTCAAAATTGGGAGTTGATGTCCCAAACACTTTAATCTCTCAGCCAGACAATGGCGAACAGGCCTTGGAAATAGCCGATATGTTGGTAAGATCCGGAGCCGTTAATCTTTTAATTGTCGACTCGGTGGCGGCCTTGACTCCAAGAGCGGAAATTGAAGGAGACATGGGCGATTCTCATATGGGTCTGCAGGCAAGACTTATGTCGCAAGCTCTTCGAAAATTGACCGGGTCTATTTCTAGATCAAACTGCACCGTTATCTTTATCAACCAACTGCGCATGAAAATTGGCGTCATGTTTGGCAATCCGGAAACCACCACTGGCGGCAACGCTCTTAAATTCTACTCTTCAGTCAGAATGGACATCAGAAGAATCGGAGCCATCAAGGACAGCGACAATGTGATTGGCAATAGAACCAGAGTAAAAGTGGTAAAAAACAAGGTAGCCCCTCCGTTCAAAGAAATTGAATTTGATATCATGTACGGCACCGGCATTTCCAAAGAGGGGGACATTCTAGACCTTGCCGCCAAGGAAAAAATCGTGGACAAGGCCGGGGCCTGGTATTCCTATGACGACACCAAAATCGGACAAGGGCGTGAAAACTCCAAGCAGTTCTTAATGGACAATCCTGAAATTATGGAAGAAATCAAACTTAAGGTTTTGGCCAAGCACGGTCTTGCCAAGCTTCCGGAGTCGATGGCGGAAACAAAGTCCGAAAAAGTGGATATGGAAACCGGCGAAATCCTAGAAGACGATGACGCCACGAAAACCAAAAAGACCAAGAAAGCAAAGAAAACTCTTCAGTAAAATTAAAAGAACAGGGAGGCCAAAAGGCCTCCCTTGATTTATCCTATGCCTATAAAAAACGCGTACGACTATTCCATCAGGCTGCTCTCCAAACGGGATTATTCCCGCTTTAAATTGAAACAAAAATTGCTGCAAAGAGATTATCTGGAAGAAGATATCGACAACGCCTTGGAACAGTTGACGGCCCAGCGGTACCTGCGAGAAGACGAGTATAAAAGGCATAAAATTAAAAGTCTTATTGAAAAGGGATACGCCAATCAGCTCATTCAGCTTAGGCTGGAGAAAGAGGAGCTTTTTGCGGACGAGCCGCTTATAGAGCAAATTCGCGGAGAGAACAACTCCGAGGCAAACGAAATTGTGGAGCGGCTGATTCAAAAAAAACTTAGAGGCAAACTTATTCCCAAGGAGCCCGAGGAAAAAATGAAATTAAAAAGCAAGGTGCTTAATTTTCTCGTTTCCAAAGGGCACAACTATCAAACAATTAAAGATCAAGTAAGCGATTATTTTCTTTGAGGCGGATGCCACTTCACATTTTTTCAATTTTTTTCCAAAGATTTCCCACAATAGCTTCAAAAATCTTAAGATCAAAGTCTTTGGGAACCTTTACACTTTCCAATTTTTTTCTTGAAACAGATTTAATTTCATCCACGATCCTTTCCACCTGCTTTGAAGAAAAACCACAAGCTTTTCCTGTTTCGAAAAAATGTTTTAGCCGAATTTTTTTAAAACTATCGTGGCGAGAATTGCCGACTTTAAGGGATAATTTCATCTGCCTCAATTCTATCTGGCGGTCTTCCAAGGCGGGGTAAACGCTCATGATATCGTAAAAAGGAGTCATAAAAAAGCCTTGCGGTCTTAGAAACACGCTGTAATTTTTTGCGTGTCCGTCAGTCGCTCCCAGAAGCCAAAAGAGGATTTGAGATTTCATAAAATCGCGCCGATCCTTTTCTCTTTCCAAGGAGGCGTCTAAAAAACCCATGATTTTTTCTATTCCCGGTCCGCCATCCGACTCGTATTTTTGTTCCGGCCCATAACCCATCGCTTGGCAAAAATCTTCCTGGGCGATTCTGGCTACTTTTTTAGCTCCAATCCAAGTTCTGTCAAATCTTTCCGCCACCAAGCATTTGCGGCTGTCGAAATTTTCTATTGAGGTTTTGCAAACATCAAAGCCAAAAAGCTCCATTAATTTTAAACATAAAAACTCGTTTTCGACGCTGGTTGAAAGGTCAATTCCGTTGTGAAGCAACCCCATGGGAGGTTTTAAAATATGTGTCGTCGGAGTGGCTCCCAAAGGCAATTTCCAGTGGCCTTGGTCTTTTAACAGAGCGGTTTTTTCTTGAGCGCCGGCAATGCTCAGGCGAAATTCATTTTCTTTCATGCCTAGAGGATTGATTCCTAAATTTTTAATGATATCGGCAATTTCTTTATCGTCTAAAACTCTTCCTTGTATATCCGGTAATTTTTCAAGTTCAACTTCTTTGGATAAAAACCTTAAAGCTCCGACACAGTCCGCTCCGACTTCATCGATTAAATCAAACGTCCTAGAGCTTCGGGCCCTTACCTTCTCAGCCATTTTTTTTCGGATTTCATAATTGTCAGGCAAAAGATTGTCAAAAAAGGAGAGGACTTCATCTCCTTTATAAGGATTTTCTCGCACAGGCAAATTTAAAGAGATTCCATAGTCGGGAAACTGGCGGATCCATTCCTTTGCATAAAGAAAACTTATCGCTCCCGTGGATTCTTGGATCAGACTGCCAACCTTTTTAGTGTTCAAATAAACATAAAGTGTCGATTTGGCGATCATTCTAAATCACCAATCCTTCATCAGGATTTTTTGTCCTTTCTTTTTTCCTCACCACAATTTCCAGACCTAAGGTCGACGCCACCTTAAAAAGCGTGGCAAGACCGGGCTCTCTTGTTCCATTTTCAAATTTTGAAATGCTGGATTGAGGTATTCCGCTGTTTTCACTCAGCTGCTCCTGAGAAAGACTGGCCAACTTTCTAAACCTTTTAAAAGCTACCAGCAGTTGCTTTTTATTGTGAGTCTTAATTTCCATAATCCTCCTAAGATTATTCCTTAAAAGGAATAATTAAATTTTATGCCGTCAGAGGAATAAAGTCAATTGTATTCCGGATAAGGAATATAACTTCCCAGGTCGCCAAATCCTTGGTAACGACTTCTAAATGATAAAACTTATTCCTAATTCCTGGGCGAAGAATTTAAAAGACGAATTTGGAAAAGACTATTTTCAAAAGCTGGACTCTTTTTTGGAAGAAGAATATCAAAATTTTCAAGTCTATCCTCCCAAAGAAAAAGTCTTTGAGGTTTTAAGGCTGACTCCCTTTGAAAAAACAAAAGTGGTGATTATCGGACAAGATCCTTATCACGGCGAGGGGCAGGCGCACGGATTGGCGTTTTCCGTGGCCAAGGGGGTTAAAACGCCCCCTTCCTTGCGCAATATCTTTAAAGAGCTCAATCAAGATTTAAATCTGCCCATTCCGAGGCATGGCAATTTAGAGGCTTGGGCAAAGCAAGGAGTGTTGCTTTTAAACGCGGTTCTTACCGTGAGAAAGTCCGAGGCGGCCTCCCATCGCAAGATTGGCTGGGAGAGCTTTACCGACAAAATTGTAGAGCGCTTAAGCCAGGACAAGGAAAAGCTGGTTTTTATTTTGTGGGGAAGAGACGCCCAAAAAAAAGGGGATAAGGTGGACAAGAACAAACACTTGGTCTTGGAGTGCCCCCACCCCTCGCCTTTTTCCGCCGTAAAGTTTTACGGCAATCGCCATTTTTCAAAGGCCAATAAATTTCTAAAAGACAATGGAATTAAAGAGATTGATTGGAGACTCGCCTCGGAATAGATATTCCGAGGCGAGTGGTTTTGTTATTTTTTCTCTAGAGCTTTTTCAATTCTATCAAGCCGTTTTTTCAGCTTCTCATTCTGCGCTTTAATTTTTTCATTCTCAGCTTTCAGCGTTGCGATCTCTCGTTTGTTTTCTTCGACACCGGAGATGACGTTTTTTACCATTGAATAGAGTTCTTTCACAGAATCTATGATTGGCGCAATCAGACCAGCGTAGTTAACACTTAAGAATCCGCCCTTCCCCTCTTTAACCAAATCGGGATACACCTTCTTTACTTCCTGAGCAATTAAACCCATTTCTTTTTGATCTCCGCGTTTTTCAGCGTCTATCCAGCTGTAGCTTACAGGATCAAGATCCAGAAGGCTTCTTAACGATCCATCCAAAGGCTTAACATTTTCTTTAAACCTTTCATCAGAAGTCGTGTAATAGGCAGACGCGCTGACTGAGCCATTAACTGTTAAGTAACCTTTAATTACAGCATTATGTCTTGCGTGGAACCATTTATTAGAAGCGGCATTACCAACAGTTGCTCCTAAAGTGACATTGAGTCCACCCGCCACATGGAGCTTATGACTCAGGGATGTGGTTCCGATCCCGACATTTCCCGCAGAGTTGATTATACCGCCGCCTCCGCTAGTCCAAATAAAATTGTTAT
>JBBDND010000006.1:0-8676 GCA_040877865.1 Bacteriovoracaceae bacterium
AAGCTTTTTATCACCAATGGCGGTGGAGGCATTGGCTTTGTGTTGGCCAGACTGAAAGGCGCTCCAGAAGGCCTGCACGGTATTTCTCTTTTCTTGTGCGAGCAAGAAATTGAAGAGAATGGCGAGAAAAAGCAAAATTATGTCATCGCCAAAAATGAGCACAAAATGGGACTGCATGGTTCGTTTACCTGTGAGGTTGTCTATGAAAATTCAAAAGCGAAACTCATTGGCAAAGCAAATAACGGCTTTCGCTACATGCTGCATTTAATGAACGAGGCAAGAATCGCCGTTGGACTCCAATCTGTGGGAGGAATTGAAGGCTGTTTGGCATACGCTCGCAATTACGCCGAAGAAAGAGTGCAGTTTGGCAAGAACTTGATGGAGCATCCGCTTTACGCCAGAAACATGGGGGACTGGGAAACTGAAAGAGACGCCTTTCGGGCGCTGATGGTGGACACTCTTAATTATTTTGACGTGTATCAACGTTACGACCTTTGGAAAAGACAAGGCAAGGAGCTCACCCCGGAGCAAGAAAAAGATTTTAATGACGCTAAAAAATGGACCAGAAGAAGAACTCCCCTGGTTAAAATGTACGGCGCCGAAACCTATACCAAATTAAGCCAGCGGGCCATCCAGGCGCTGGGGGGCTACGGCTTTATAGAAGAGTACGACGTCAGCCGCTACCACCGAGATTCTTTCGCTCCGCTTTTGTATGAAGGAACCAGCCAGATTCAGGCCTTGATGGCGATGAAAGATCTTATGAAGTTCATCATGCGAAATCCCGCCAAGTACTTTACGGGGCTAGTGAACGCCAATCCCATCGCCAATTTTTTCGGGGCGGGATCCGAGGCGGAGTCCCGCTTCAACGCCGCTCAATACGACTTTAAAAAGAACTTTGTTCGATTGCTGGTGAGAACGCTCAGACCTGGAACTAATATTTCAGATCCCAAAGAGGCTAGAAAATTCTTTAACGCCAAAGAATGGCTTAAAGAAGAAAATGTCATGAAGCTCACCATCCACGCGGAAACCATTACCCAGGGACTTTCTTATCTTGAAACGCTTAGGGTTTTGATGAAGCACGCCACCAAAGACGAATCTAGACGGGATCTATTCGATCGCTATTACAAGCTGGTGAGCCCGCGATTTGCCGAGATTTATGAAGATTGGAGAAATTGGTAGATTAAAGGTTTGTGGCGACGCTCATCCATTAGATGCGTGAGAGATCTAAAAGAAGTGCTTCACTCCTAAGTGAGCTCCAATTTTGGAGATAGCGTGTTCCAGTCCGTCACTTTCACTATTTAACTTTGTGTATTCAACTCCAGTTTGCCAGAGCAGATTTCCGCTGTGAAATGCGAGGGGCCTTTGGCTAGTTAAAGAATAACCAACTCGGAAGAAAGAGGAAGAAGACGTGAAAAAATCATAACCTAGTTGCGCCCCCAAAGAATGTGAAAGCGAAAACGGAAGCGTTCCTATAGTCCAAAGAGCCTTTTGCCCGGCATAAAGGGCAGGCCGCAAAGACACCTCAACTGAACCATTTTTTATTTCATAAAAAGGTATTTGCATAAATTCGATGCCTGTTGAAAATTTAATAAACCGGCCTTGCCTTCCTAAGTTGTACACAGGCTCTTTAAATGAATAGTTTGCATAAGCGCTTGCAGACAGGGCCTGGAAGCTTGAAATTTCTGAGTCTGAAATGTTGACTTGATCCATGTGGTGTCTCTCCACTGCCGCGCCAAACGAAAAAGAATGAATGAAGCTGTAATCGTGGTAATGTTCGTACTCGCAGCCGGTCAAGGAGCTGAAATGATTCAGCTCAGACAAAACGTCCTTGTTGTATTCCTTGGATTTTTGGTTGGAGTCCACGCTTGCGTGGATAAATTGGCATTGAGTTTCAAACTTTTCATTGCCTTGAACTCTTACGCGTCTTTTATTGCTAAGTTTCCCCGCCTGGTCCTCTAAGACCCAATGATAGTTCATATTTTTTTTTAACTTGATAGAGGGCAGTTTGTTGTTCAACCTTACTTTGTACTTTTGCTTTTCCGTTCCCAGGCGAAGAAATTTGTAATTTAAGTTTGGTTTCTTTTCCCATTTAAACTTTGTGACAATGTGTTTAGATGGTCCAAAGTGAAAAAGATTTTCATTGGGGGACAAAATTAACAAATTGCTGTTTTCCTTGGCCGTTTTTTTCTTGGGTGGAGGTGAAGTTATTTTAGTAAAAACAAAACTCTGTGGGCGGCTCTCTTGTAATATCACTCCTGAGGAGTCTTTTTGGATGACGCTCCAATCATATTCTCCCGGCGCCAGGTCAACTTTAAGTGAGTTCTTTCCTGCAAGCCGTTTTCTTAGAAAAGGTTTTTTGTCCCCTTTATTAAAAACACGAAATTCATAAGAGGGATACACATTGCTGAGATTCCATCTAAATGTGGCTGATGCTTTATTGGAGTCTATTGTTTTGTTACCTGGTCCAGATGCTTTTAATGGAGTTAAAGAAAGTTTTATCTGAGCGATTTCGGTTACGTACAGCCATTTATCCGTTTCTTTTGTTCTTGACTTGACTCGCCAATAGTAAACGCCGGCTCCGTAATTTTGAAAATTGAAGTGGTTTTCCGTCAACTCTTTGTTGATGATGGGATGAGAAAAGTTTTTTTCTTTAGAAATTTGAATTTTATATATGCCGTTTTGAATTGAAGTCCACTCCAGCTTGATTGATTCATTCGCAAGGGAAGTAAAGGAAAAGAAAAAAACAATTAAAAATTTTGTCATAAATTTAATTTGGGTGATGTTTTTTCCAGCAGCCATGGAGCTTTTCACCCAACATCTGCAAGTTCCATGGCTTTATCAGGTAATTGCTCACCTTTGCCTTGGCGGACTTTAACACCGCTTCTCTATCGTTTTTGCTGGTTAACATTAAGAAAGGAATTTCTTGATAGGCCTTGTCTTTTCTGACTTGGACCAACAAGTCGTAACCTGTGAACACGGGCATAACCATGTCGCTTATTATAAAGCCAACCTTTTCACCAACAATCATTTGATTGATAAAAAGGGAATAGGCGTCCCTTCCGTTTTCAGCCTCTAAAACTTCTCCGGTAAAACCTAAATCTCTTAAATTAGTGACAAGTTCGCCCCGGGTGAGATGATCGTCCTCGGCGACTAAAAATCTTGTATTCTGCGGTATTGCCATAGAATATTAAGGCTTAAAACTCGGCCAAACTTCCATAGCTTTGACCTTTAATTTTTCAGCCTCTTCCTTTTGCCCCAGTTTTTTTAGTCTTTTTATTGTTTCTCTATATAATAGTTCATCTCGCGCGCCTTGTTCAACTAAAGTTATGGAGTATTTTAAAGTAAAATCGTCAGTTTTGGTTGAAGAGTAGAAGGCATATAAACACATTTTATAATCGATGGACAATTTTTCCCTTTCATCAAATAGCTCTAATACTTGGCCAATGGAAGAGCCCCTTCCATGCTTTCTTAATTTAAAAATTATTTTTTTAAAATAAGGAGTGCGGGGCGTTTTAGTTTTTTTTAATGACAGGATGTGCTTTTGCAAAGAGTCTATGGCACCAGTCTCGATCAGATGCAAGCAGAAAGTGGTAATCGCGGCAGAAGCGTAACGGTCCAATTCTTTGTCTCTTTCTTGGTGTTGAAAATACATGGAGAAAAGCTTTTCCATGTCCTCAAAATTGCCATTTTGTATGCAAAGGTGGAAGGCCTGGCATAACTCTTTTGGCTCCGCCGGATATAGGCTTAGAATTTTTTTCAATGCCTGATAGGCCTCAATCGGACGGTTTGTTTCCTGGAAGAGGTTAAAAATATTGGCCAAAGACCTGTAGTGGTAAGGCCTTCTTTCAAGAGCATTGAAGAAATGGTGAAGAGCCTTTAGGTATTCTTTTTGCTCTTTGTAAATTTCTCCAATGCAACAGTGGCTTAACGCGCCATTTCTAGAAAAGCTTAAAGAATCCTCAAGAAGATCGATCGCCTCTTCCAATTTGTTTTCTAAGACCATGCTCTTTGCAAGAGCAATATGCCTATAATATTGGTCTTTTAAGCTTTCTTTTTGGGCCGCTTCTGAAAAGACCCTTAACATTTTTGCAAAGGATATAGGTTTGAGAACAAGCGCTTCGATATGGTCTTGGGCTAGTTTAAAAAAACGTTCTTTAGAAGTTGTGTTGCTTAAAAGAAACACCAGCGGACGCTCTGGAGGGGACAACTCTCTCAACAATTTCCCTAGGCGCACAATATCGCTATTATAATTGTCGTTTTCGATAATATACACCGCGCTCCTGTTGCTTTTGACCATTTTAAGGAAACCTTCAGGAGTTTCTTCTTCACTTACTTGCGGATTTATATTTAATTTGAAAAAGACTCTTTTTACTTGAAACTTGACGGTTTTTGAGACTCCAAAAAATACAATCGTTTTGTTGGAGAAAAAATTGTTTAATTCAAAAGGATCCATGACTTTGGCCACTTAAAACTCTTTGACGTCAATCATAAATTCGATCAACTTTTTTGTTTCGCGTTTAAATAAATCCAGGCATTCTTTCCACTCTTTTTTGCTGTCTTCTTCAATTTTGAAAACAAGATAAAAAACATCCTCCTTGTCTTCGTCAAATTTTTCTCCTTTCTCAAATTTTCCGTGAAGTGTCAGCTCCCTATCGAGGTTTTTGAGTTTAACAACAAGGCTTACTTGACCTAGGTATTTTTCCGGTGTTGCCGGAGGCCGGGCCCCAATAAACAACTCGTTTTCATTAAAGTCGTAGAGGTAGGTCTTATCCGAGGGGAAAATATTGTTTCCTGAAAGTTTTAAATCTGTCGTGGTTTCTTTAAACATTTTAGAAGGATCGAACTTGGAAAAGTCGCAGCTCAAGGCTTTGGACAATTTTGCCTTTCCTTCTTTTGAGTCTAGGAAAGATTCAAAACCCACTGTGTCATTGGGTTCTTCTTTAATAAATTCTTTTATGGGAAGTATGAAGTTTGGATGGTTGTGAGGCATCTCCTTAACCTTTCCAATAAAACTGAAACACTCTCTATCTGTCAACAACAAACGGCAGACAACATGGTGGTAGGAGGAGTTCGCGGCTAATTTATCCAATGCCTCTTCGTAACTTTTTGCGCGTTCGGGCAAAAAGCGCTGCTCTTTAACCTTTTGAATCACCTTGGCGGCGAGCTCGTTGTCGCCTTCAACCACAAGAACCTTCTTATAAGGAGTTGTTGTTCTCATTATTTATTGGCCTCACACCGCAAGCTTTAAATGATTCTTTGTTTTCCAAGGCAAGGTTATAACAAAAACACATCCCACAGATTCTTCAGTTTGTATTTCAATTTCACCATTTAACCTGGTAACAACTTCTTTTAAAGAGCCAAGGCCAATTCCTCTGCCGGAAATTTGGCTTAATTGCTTGGATGTGGACATTCCTTCTTCAAATAGGGCCGACAGGACGACTTTATCCGGCGCGCTTTCGGGCAATCCGCGTTTTTTACGAATTTTCTCCAGAGGTATTCCTCTACCGTCGTCCGTGAAAATGATTTTAAAACTTTGAGCGTCTGAAGTGAACTCTAAAGAAATTGAGCCTTTTTGGCTTTTGCCTTTGTTTTTTCTTTCTTCCGGAGATTCGATCCCATGATCAAGAGAATTTCTGATCAAGTGGGAAAGATTCACCAGAACCTCTTCCCAAATCCCGGGCACTTTTATGTCGCCGCCCCAAATTTTCAAGGAGTCCACTTTTTTGTCCAGTTTTTGAGCGATGGCCTGAGTTTCTTGTTTGAAGTCCGGCAACAGCGTCTTCACTTCTTCGAAGACAAAGGTCTCTTCAAATTGGGATTTTATTTGAGTCATCTCCGCCTTTGAATGAATTTTTTGACGGAAAAATTCTATGTCTTCCAAGTTTATTTCTTTGGTTCTTTTTAAATTTTCCAAGTTGCTAAAGCCGAGCATTGCTCCATATTTTTCCAGCTCTCGATTGAAAAGCTTGTCTGCCTCGGCGAATAACCTTTTGAGGTTGACCTGATCAAGCTTGGAGACGCTCTCCAGTCGGTTTTCCTCTTGGTGTAAAAACTCGGCAAGCTCTCCCAAGTGATAGACGCCCACATTTCCTTTTAAGGTGTGAATGTATATTTTTAAGTCTAACAAGCTCTTTTTTCCCGCTATAAACTCGTCTTTTTTTGTCTTGTAGTTTTCCAGCAAAGAAATGAATCTTTGTTTTTGTTTTACAAAGTGCAAGATCGCTTTTGCATGCTCTTTTTCCCTCTTTATTTCTTTTAAAGCCTGGATTTCGTCTGTTTTGTCGCTGGCCACAACCACAACAAATTCTATGAGTCCGTTTTCATCTAAAACAGGAGTGTAGTTTAAATGAATAATTCTTTCATTTGCGCTCACCAATTCCTTTGGGGCGAGGCATGCCACGTCTTCAAATGGAAGCTCCCTCGAGAGCATCAAATCGCAGAAGTCGTTTAGCTCGTTGCGCTGAGCTTGGTCTGGGCTCAAAACTTGTCCAAAAGTGCTTTCATTGCCTATCGTTGGAAACATTCTTTTTGAGGCTTTTGAGAAAACTGGCAGCAGTCTTCCGCCGTTTTTAAACATAAAAAAGCCTTGGTCCAGATTGTCCACCATCGCTTTTTGCAATTGCAAGGCCTGATGCAACTCGGCCGTTCTCTCCTTTACTTTGTCTTCCAAAAAGAGGTTGTGCTCTCGAATTTCTTCCAGCAACTCTTTTATGTTTATCCGCATTGAATCAAAGGCTCCCGCGAGGACGCCGACTTCATCATTCGAGCTTAAAACCACTTTTCGATCAAACTCTTCTCTTGACCATCTTTGAGCGGCTTCCTTTAAAAAAGTGAGATTAGAGGTGAGGCGTCCCCCTAGAAAAACTCCAGTCATTCCGGCAAGGGATATGATAAAGGTGATCATGAGCAGGGATTTTACTTTAAAATTTTCAATTGCGGACAGAGCCACTTTTTTATCCTGCAACAAAATCAGGTAATATTTTTGCTCTCCGATGGAAATGCTGGTCAAACTGCTTAAGTAGTTTTTTTCTCCGAGGCTTCGATTAAAGGTCATTGCCTTAACCTTTTGCGCTTTTAAGCGCTCGGCGTCTGCGGGCCTAAAAACGCTTTCCCCCAAATTGTTGTTGCTCAAAAACAGTTTCCCGTTTTCATCGAACAGAGACGCTTTGAAATTGGAGTTTTCCCTTATGGCGGAGTGGAACTGGGGATGTTGCAACTTGTAATAAACCTCATATCGGCCTGAGGTTGCCGTTTTTGTCATTGCGAGATGGAAAACGCCGTCCAATTCTTTATCTTTAACAATTCTTAGTCCGTTTTTTCTCTCCATAGGAATTCTGGCATCTGTTTTTCCATAGCTAAAGACGGTTTCATCGTTTTTGTCGAGTTCAACCGATAAAATCCCAAATTTTTGGGTTAAAAACCTGACATATTCTTCAGGAAATGTCTTCTGATTAATAAAAGTAACAAACAGATTTTCAAGGTCAAAGACCAGCTCTTGGACGGAATTGTCTATGTTTAGAGCCTCTTGTTGGGCGTGAGAGTAGATATAGGCGAGTTTGTCTTCTTTAAACAACGTAGCGGCCGTCCAGTAAAATCCGGCCCCTACCATAATGGTGACAGTCACCAGAATGGCCAGGAGTTTGAATTTCATTGGAATGAACTTAACCTTTATCATGTGACTTTAATCGGATTTACTAAAGAAAGTTTTAATAAAAACGACAAGTATTAAGTATGAATTCAGAATATAGGCCTACAAAAGTTGATCTTTTTATACTCTTAAGCTTTTTTGTCTTGGGTGTTCTAAGCATTATGGGCCTGCGAGACAGTTCAATGTATTTGAACTATTTCCCTCAGTCAGGGGCTTTTGACCATTTTAAACTTGGCAATATCGTTAAGACGCAAAACGATGTGAAGTTAAAGAGCATTTCGGAGATTCATTGGCGGCAAGCGGCCTTGAAAACCGAAGTGTACAACAAGCAAATGATTTTTACCAACAAAGACTCTTCATCCTTAATTCAGCTGGACAACGGAAGCCAAATTGAAGTCGGGCCTGAAAGCCTTATAACTTTGGTTAAAGAAGGAGCGCGAGACACGCTCCAAATTAAATCTGGAACCTTGTCTGGCATATTTAAAGGGGTTAATGTCGTTTACAAGGGTAAAAAAGTAAAAATCAGTTCTAATAACAGCAGAGTAAGCGTTGCCAACGGGAAGCTGAAGGTGGCCACTAAAGACGCAAAGGCCAATATTTACGCTCCTCAAAAATTAAAGCTTATAGAAAAGCAAAGCGCGACTGGCGCAATCGAGCTGGTGGGGCCTGAGAAAAAAGTGTTTTTGGTTTCAGACTCTGAAAACGTTATTTTTAAATGGAGCTCAAAAGAGGTGAAGAGGTTTGACCTAGTTTTGATCAAATCCCATGAAGGTAAAATCAAGGTGCAAAAGATTAAAGGTTTGGATAAAAATTCGATTCGACTGCGGTTTAAAGCAGAGGGACATTATAGTTTAAGCGCGCAAGACTCAGACACAGAAACCATCGTGTCTAATAAGGTCGACTTTAAGGTCATCCCTCGACCGGACGCCACGATAAGCATAAAAGAAAAATTAATTGAAAGAAGGCTCTAAGTTGCGGTAGCCACGAGTTGAGTTTACAAAACGCCCTCAGTCAAAATAAAAAATTAC
>JBBDND010000007.1:0-8609 GCA_040877865.1 Bacteriovoracaceae bacterium
TTGGCGTTGGGACTTTCACCCAACTAGTTTATTGCCATGCCCGGCACACAAAAAAGAGGCGCCTTTTGCAAGGCGCCTCGAAAGAAAATCTTATTGAATTGTTTTGTGAGCGGAGATGTATCCCGCCTGAGAGTAGTCGCTTAAATCGTCCGCGCCAATGGTGCTGTTTAAAAGTCTGTCTCTTACTTCAAGCGGAGTCTTGTTTGGCTCAACAGAAAGCAACAGGCCGACAATCCCAGACACATGAGGAGCGGCCATGGAAGTGCCGGACATTTTTTTATGCTTGTTGTCTGTCACAGTCGATAGAATGTCCACGCCGGGAGCGAAAACATGCACGCTTTTCTTGCCATAGTTTGAAAAGCTCGCCTTTTTGCCCTTGCCGTCAAGCGCTCCAACGGAGATGACATTGTCCAGCTCATAGCTAGCGGGATAAGCGGGCTTTGCGTCATTGTCGCTTCTAGAATTGCCGGCCGCGGCAACAAAAGTAATTCCAGCTTTATTGGCCTCTTCAATCACGTCGTAAAGAGCTTGCGTGTATCCGCCTCCGCCCCAAGAATTTGACATGATGTCCACGCCTCTTTGAATGGCGTAATCAATGGCCTGAATTGCCGCCGAAAGAGTTCCTCCGCCGCTGTCTGTAAGAAATTTAATGGAAAGTATTTGAGCGTTGTCCATAACCCCGGCAATGCCAAAAGTGTCATGGGAAGCTCCAATAACGCCTGCGCAGTGAGTGCCATGGCCGTGGCCGTCCATGGGGTCGCCGTCGTTATTTGCAAAGTCGTAGCCGTAGATATCGTCAACAAAGCCGTTGCCGTCGTCGTCAATTCCCTCGACGCCATTTTTTTCAGCTTCATTAACCATCAAGTTTTTAACTAAATCTTTATGGGTGTAATCAACCCCCGTGTCAATCACGGCAATTTTGATGGACGAGTCGCCTTTAGTAATTTTCCAGGCCTCTTCCGCGTCGATATCCACGCCTTTTTTTCCCGGAAAGAAAATGCTGCCAGAGTTTGTTCCGGTGTTTTTAAGGCCCCATTGGTCCTCAAATTTTTCGTCTTGAGTGTTAATAGTGAAAGTGATGTTTTCTTCAACGTATTCGATGTTGGGATCAATTATTTGCGCGAGTTTTTGCTGGCTTTTTAAAACTACAAAGTTTCCAACTCTCACATTTAGGTCTGTCACTTCGCCGAATTTTTCAAGATTTGAAAGAGATTTTAAATTCTTGTTTTTTAGCTTAACCACGTATTCCATGGATAAAGCCGACAGGGACAGGGATGTCGCCATTATGGCCGTCATTAGCTTCACAAAATCCTCCTTGATTTTTGTTAAATTGATTCTTCAATTGGTTCTTATAAAGAATAGAGAGGACAATTTCATGAGGCAACGAAATGACTCTAAAATAAAGTTACATTCATTGACTGATATTGTCAGTTGACTATTTAATAACCCCTTGGAAATATTGGGCCGGAATAGGACCTTGAAATAAAATTTCCCATTCGCTTTGATTTCCCACCAAAATTTCATCTACGGGTATTTCAAATTTCATAATTTTGGCGTCTGGATGCCTTCCAAAATTGTTTCTTGCCTCAAGCTTGTTAGCGGTGGTGGAAATAAAAGGAGATTCGTTAGTGTGGCCTCCGTGTTCTCTAATTCTTTGGCTTAATCTTGCTTCGCTTCCATGCAGATCTCTAATCTCGGAATGAACTTCTTCCACGGATTTTCCCCCTCGCCTTTGGGCCCATGTGGATAAAGGCTTTCCGCTCTGAAATTCCGCCAGTTCTTGAGGATAATGAGTGGCCCTATAGACGGTAATAGTTCCCTTGTTTTGAATCTGCAACGCCACCTCTTCATCAATCATAACTTTCCGAGCTCTTCCTCCCACCGTTTGCTCAATATAGTATCGTCCGTTTTTTTGATAAACGCTTGAGGCGGCTTTTGGCAAATTTTGGCTTAATGGAGCCCTTTTGGAGGAGCCAATATCGACTCTCACTGGAACATTTTGTGAAGCGTTGGAGCTCCGTCTCGCCCTTTCAAGTCCCCTTTGAACTCCCCTTCTTATATTGTTTCCGGCCAGAACAACGTGGATTAAAGAAGAGCACATATAGGCGGCCTGCCGCTCTTGCCCCATATTTCCAAAACCGGCCACATTTTGTCTTAGCTCCTGAAAGACCGCCTGCGCGTGTCTAATGGGATGGGCGACCAGCTCTTTCATAGCCCGATAAGTTTGAATGGGATGCCTGCCCATTTCATAAATTCCCACGGCCATGTCCCAGCCGCTATTGCCTATTCCACACAAACAACTCATAGTCTGCTTGCCCACATATGAGACAAAATCGTCTCCCAAACGAGACCAATATTCGCATTCTTCATGAACTTGGATTCTTTCAGCCGCGCTCGCTAAATCATCACATTCATGGCAAAGACTTTGAACGCCAGAGGAACACGCGGGCGATTCCCTTTCAAACGAAAGAGCCTGCAAACAGGATAAACTAAAAAATAGCGTGATCGCTATGCGCATATAAGCCTCATAGCTTTATCGGAATTTTTACAGAATATTGAAATAAAAGAAATTTGTTCTCAAGTTTCCAGTTTTTCCAGCGTTTCATACATTTCAAGCAATTTATTTTCGCTGGATTCTTTCTCCTGGCACAATTGGCCAAGTTTGAGGCTTTTTTCCGTGTCAAGCTCCCCAGAGCTGATTTGGGCTATTTGCGCTTCCAACTTTGCCAAAGCGGCTTCAAGCCTGGAAATTTCTTTAGGAATTTTTTTAAGCCTTTCTTTTTCTTTATTGCTTAACTTCTTTTCTGGCTCTTTGGCTTCGGAAGGCGAGCCGCCTTCGTTAATTCCCAAGGAACTTTCCAACGCTAACGCGTCCAAGTACGCTTGAACCTGAGAGTATCCGCTGTTGAAAACTTCCACGCCTTGGTTTTTTACCATCCAAATCTTGTTGGTGACGTTTTCCAAAAAGGAGCGGTCATGGCTGATCACCAAAACGGTCCCTTGAAACTTTGCAAGCTTCTCCTCAAGAATTTCTATGGACTCAATGTCCAAATCGTTTGTGGGCTCGTCAAAAATCCAAACATCGCTTTCGTTTTTTAAATTGATGGCCAGTTGCAGCCGGTTCAACTCTCCCCCGGAAAAAGAGCTTAAAGGGCGCTTTAGCTGGTCTTTGTTGAACAAAAAATTTTGAAAATAAGCGCTGACATGCAAAGAGCGCCCGTCTGCAAATTGAACAAAATCTTCTCCGTCTCCCAAAAGCTCGTAAGGAGTCTTTTCTTGCTGCAGCTCCTCCCGTTTTTGATCAAAATAATTGATCTTCAACCCGTCGGCTTTAAAGACTTCTCCCTTGACGGGAGAAAGCTCCCCGGAGATCAGCTTCATTAGGGTGGTTTTGCCGGCTCCGTTGGGGCCTAAGACGCCGATTTTTTCGCCCTTGAACAATTCCATATTCAAGTCGCGAAACATCTCTGTTTCCCCGTAGGAAAAATCGACATGTTTAAAGGCGGCCAGCTTTTTGGTCTTCCTGCCGCTGGCGTTGATATTCAATTCCATGGCCTTTTTGGCCGAATTTTTCAAATCTTGCACTTTTTGGGACAGATCTTCAAAACCCTCCACCCTTTTCTTTGATCTGGTGCCCCTGGCTTTGACCCCTTGGCGCATCCATTCGGTTTCCCTTTTAAGGGTATTTCTCAACTTCGCCAAACTTTGCAATCTTTGTTCTTCCTTTATATTCAGAAACTCCAAATAGTCAGCGTAGGAACCTTTGAATTCGCTAATTTTGGAATTGTGAATATGAACAATCTTATTGCAAACTTTAGAGAGAAGGTGTCGATCGTGGGAAATAATAATTAACGATTTATTGGAAGCCAGAAGCTCTTCTTCCAGTTTTTTTATACTTTCGATGTCCAAGTGGTTGGTGGGCTCGTCCCATAAAATCAAGTTGGCCTTGGAAACAAATCCCAAAGCCAATAAAATCTTTTTTTGCTCTCCGCCAGAAAGCCCTTTTACGTCTCTGTCGAGATCCTCCAATTCGAAAGACTTTAAATAAGATTCATAAGCATTCTCATACGACCAAAAGTCGACTCTTTCCATTTCTCCTAAAATCTTCTCTTGCTTGTCAAGATCCTCGCTTTCAATGGTTTTTTTATAGCTGTCGTTCAATTCTTTTAATCTGGGATAATATTCAAAAAGGTACTCCCGAACCGAACAAGAATGCTTGGGAAGACTGAAGGTTTGCTCCACCACAAAAACGCTGTATTCGAAATCAGGCCCCTGTTTATCGCTGGCCTTGTCAAATATAAAGCGTGTTGAGGAATCGGCTCCGATTTCGCCGGTTAAGATTTTAAAAAGGGAGGACTTTCCCACACCATTGAGGCCGATTAATCCAATTTTGTCTCCGTGGTCTATTTGAAAAGACGCGCCGTCAAACAGACTCTTGTCTCCAAAAGAGAGGCTTAAATTTTTTAAAGAACACAATACACTCATAGGCGCCATTATGCGCTTGCGGGCGGGATATGGCAATGAACTCTCTAGAAATGAGGGCTCCGCAAAGAGCCCTCTTGTCTACAGCTTGTGTTCAAAAGAAAATTTAATCCTGACTTTTATATTTTTGAAATTGGCGTTTTTTGCTTTTAGGCCAGTTTTAATAAAACTTCTCGCCCCCGGCATGGCGAAGACTTCCACTCCCGGGGATATGTCTAGCACGGACCTAAGTCCGCCGCCATTCATAAAACTGGGAGTGGAATGGAAGAGGCCCGAGCTATCCAAGGAACTAATCCACTTAAACGAGCTTCCCTCCTCTTGAGAGAAAAAATACACTTTCTCGTCCTTATAGACGGTTGAAGATCCAATATGCTCAAATCTCATTTCGCCAGCGCCGTGGCCATGATAGAGAGAAGATTCGTCCAACTCCACCGATAAAAGCCGGGTGTTTTGTTTGTTCCCTCCGAAAAAATCCAAGGAGGTTAAATCTAGAAAGATTTCCTCTCCGTTGTTAAGGGCCTCTACTTCAGCCGGATCAAGCTCCAAAGTCCTCTCAAGCTCGCGCCTAGCGGTGGAAAGTTTGGCCACCCAGTCCACAAGATTCGAAACTTCGTCTAAAAAAACCGTGTTTAAATGGTCTAAAGTTTCAAACTGGCCCGCGTCTCGCGCTAAAATACGCTCAGCCTTTGAGTAGAAGCCTGACAAATTCAAAGTGGAGGGAAAATTTTCAAGGAATTGATAGCCGAAAGCTTTGGAAAGATTGTAAGCGTAATACTCCATTCTATTTTTCGCTCTGGTCTCCAAGGCCGTCATGGCTTTTTTAAACTCCGGCCTGAATCTTCCCCCCAACTTTACAAGGTCGCCGTAAGCGTAAGCGATGGCCGCGTAATTCGAGCTAATGCCGCCAAGATCGGCGTTAATTGACTGGGTTAACCCCCTGGCAAGTATGATGAACTCTTGCTTTTTAACCAATAGTTTATCAAGTTTATTTAAAACCTTTTGATAAACTGGATGGGCCTTTCTTATCTCTTGCATCTCCTGTTCCAGAGCGCTTTTGGACACCTCCCGTTCTTTCCAAAGCTTGACCTGCTCGGACACGGCGTTAACCATGGGAGAAGCAAACGCTCCTATTTCTTTTAAATAGGCCAATTTCTCCTCATTGGATTCAAATTTGCCAAACTCTCTTGGGTCTAAGCGAGCAAGTTTCTCATTCAATTGAGCATTCGCTTTTTTCCAATTAAAGCCTTCAAAACGCGAACTCAAAGTTGGAATATCTCTTAGAATGTCATTAGCCGAATACTTGTTTTTTAAAGTTTTTGCGACCAAGTCCAAACCGGCGCCAACGGCTCCAAACGAGGGCTGGCCCACGGGAATAGTTTTTGAAGCGGCGGAGATGGCTCCGATAGCCTTTTCCCAAAGTGGAACCCTTAGGTTTCTTTGGGCCATTTTTTTAATTTCTTCTTTCAATTTTTGAAGCTCAAAATTGAACTCGTTTTCAGCGACTTTTAAATTGTTTAAGCCGCGTCGTAAATTGAGCGAGTTATGAACGGTTTGGGTGATCCGCGCTCGCGCGTCTTCGATGTTCTCAAATAGAGCGTCTTGCAACTCTTTTAAACTTTCTCGCTCCTCGCCAAGCTCGTTTATTCTTGCGTTGAGACGTTTGGCCAAAAAATAAAGTTTTAAGTTGGAGGCTCCTTCTTTGCGAAATAATTTAGCGGCGGCGGCAAAACTAAGCTTTGGCGCCCAAGTTTTTGTGTTTCCAAAATAGTCCAGTCTCAGATTTATTTTTTGAAGATGGCCTTTGGCCTCTACAACCGCGGCGCTGAGAATGGGAGAAGCGCTTTCAATTTTTAAAGCGTAATCGATTAGCTCTTGAAACGCGGCTTGGGCTTTGTCCTGGTGTCTGGCAAGATAAACGTCTTTAGCGTATTGATTGTAAAAGAAGGCCACCGCTTCAGAATAAAAATCTTGTCCTTGGATAAATAAAAACTCTCCAACTTCTCCTCTTTCCCCTTCCAGTACGATAGGCCGCGCGTCAGCTCCTTTTTTGGCTCGATGGCAACCTTTTCGTTTGTGGTATTCCTTTCGGCAAGTCACAACAGGCTTTCCCGGTTCTCCTCCCGCGCGAACAATGTCAGAAGCTCCATGGGCGCCGCCGGCGTTTGAATGAGAGACTTTAATATCATTTAAAGAAATTATTTGAATGCTTCCGCCGACTCCGCCTCTACCCGGGCGGCCGCCTACTTGCGCATTTTTTCCGTTGCCGGCGGGGCGTCCCTTTTTCTTTACTTTCTCACAGATATCTCCCCGTCTTCTGCCATAATCAACGCATTTATTATAAACGTAATAGTGAATGTCCCTTCCCTCCACAATGCGCGCATTATGGCCTCTGGCGCCGGCAACGCCGGGTCCCGCTCCCTGACCGGCCCCTCCTGTGGCGATCAAGACGGGTTGAAAATCGGCCCCTTCAATTTTTTCCGCGGCGATATGGATATCTCCTGCCTTCAATCCATTAGCGCCGTCTTTTTGAATTTCCGGCAGCTCTGTTTTAGCCACAGGGCTGGTGATAATTTGACCGTTGTCTTCAAACACAACTTTTTGAGCTCGAATGGAAACGCGCGCCTGGGCCAGCTCAATCGCGTCTTTAATAATTAAGGTATGGGCGAAAATTTCAAGTTTTCTCACATCGGCGGCTTTTCGAATGAGATCATAAGACCAATGAGAATCCTCCCCTCCCAGGACAATATGCAATCCCTCGATTCTTACCGTTCGAAGGCCTTCTTCATACGTTTGGTAATTCAGGACCTTGTCCGAAGGATCTCGAGTGACCAATGCTTGGGTGTACTTCTCGTCTTCAAAGCTTGGCAACGGACTTTTTTTATTCAAAGCCAGATAGGCGTGCTCATGTTTAAAACTTGCCTTATAGGCCACATTTCCCAAGGAAGGGCTTGTTTGCGGGGAATCCCGATAAACAGGAGTTTTAACGGCCTGGTTTGATCCCTTATCTCCCTTGCCGCATGAAAAACAAAGCGCGCCAATAATCAAAAACAATAATATTTTCATAGAACCTCCAAAATTCAATTTGGAGAATCTTGCATAAAAATCTTGAGTTATCGGCTTTTTACGCGACGCGCTTACGATTTATTTCAGAAATGAAAAGCCGCGGACAGAGCGCGGCTCAAGAATTTAGTCCCTGTCCCATCCGTCGTCTATCTCAAAATCCACCTCCAGCACATCTCGCTCAAGATCTTCGATGAATTTCAAGGAATAGAAATTTATGGTGTTGGAAAAGCTGTCATAATACCAATATCCGCCGTCTTCCCGGGATCCTGGCGGCAGCTCTTCGCCTCTATAAAAAACTTTTAAGGTTTCAATCACTGGCCTGTCCATCAATAACAGCTTTATTGAATCCAAAAGACTTACGATGTCTTTCCCGATATCGGCCAATCTGGTGCCAAAGTTTTCGCAGGCGGGAATGGTAAAGCCGCCGGTTTCATTGACAACTGTTTCATACGGGCTGCCCGGGTACTGTGAGCTGTCGCCAGAGCGGCAATTTCCCACCCCGTCTAAACTAAGCGCGCCATAAAATCGAAGATTCTTATTGGGACTCAAGCGGCCTTTAAGATTGTTGATAAAAGCCATAGGATCGTATTTAGCTCCCCGGCTTTGCTCTTTCTCGTCGGTAACCATGATGATGGCCAAATGGGATTTTCTTCTTACAAACGCGGCTCGATCAGGGTTGGAACCGTCAAAATCGCTCAAATGCTTGTCTATATTGGAAAACACCTTTTCATTTCCTCCCGAAGCGCCCAAAGATCCCACCGCCATTTTAAAAATTTCAACGGGAGCCGTGGTTTGCGCGTCAAACGGTTCTTCAAAACCAAGAAAAGTGTCGTCTGTTGGGTCGGTGGATATAAGGCCGAGTTTCCAATTTAAATATTTAATCTTTGTAAATTCTTGCATGAAAGTTTCGGCGTTCCGGATAATATTGTTTTGAATCGGCTTCATCGATCCCGAATCGTCCACGATCCACAAGACATCCACTCTGTTGTCTTGAATGATCTCCAGCACGGGGAATGATTTTTTCGAGTCTCTTGGGTCCGGAAGTTTTTGATATTCTAAAAACT
>JBBDND010000008.1:0-1598 GCA_040877865.1 Bacteriovoracaceae bacterium
TTTCCGAGGTGTTTACCCCGGCGTTTTCAAAAACTTCACCGGCAAAGGCCCGGGTAATTCCGCCTCCGCCCGCCTTGCCTTCAAAGTCGGTTCTAGTCCAAATGTCTTCTTTCAATTCAATCTTGGGATCGAGTTGGCGCATTTTTTGGCAAATTTGGTTTTGAAGGTTCTTTACCAGCTTGGAAAATTCCCGTTTTTTTTGCTCTAACATAAATTATCCCCAAATATTAAATATAAGTATTTAAAACGCCGATATTCTTTAAGAATAAACCTTAGGAAAGATACCTTTAAAGAGATTCTTATTCAAGGAGAGTTATGCGGTTTCTAGGGCGTTTTGCGCGGGGAATAGGCGTGTTTTTTATCATTGCTTTTTGTTGCGCCAGCATCATCCTAAGCTTTGTGGCCCGGGACATAACCGATCACGAAGCAAGAAACATCGTTTCTTACGCCTCCGCCTTGGAAAATAAATTCTATGATTTTCGCATGATGAAAATTATGGACATGGACCCGGAAAAAAAGAATAAAGAAATCGTCCTGATCAAGGTTGACGACGAATCTTTGCAAAAAATCAACTCCTGGCCTATTCCTAGACAGAACTGGGCAAAGCTTTTAAACAATCTAAAAGAGTTTGGAGCAAAGATTGTGGCCTTTGACGTTTTTTTTCCAGAGCCGTCCATGTCCTGCTCGAACGAATCTCCAGACGACGAATTCGCCAAGGCAATTGAAAACTTTCAATCGGTAAACGGAAACCGGGTCATCATGGCCTACACCACTCAATCTCACGATCAAACCGAGGTCTTTACCGAAGTGCCGGATGATTTGTATAGCTTTATGCTCGACTCTAAACAAACTGGAGAAACGGGGCTTGAAAAAAGATATGTGGAGCGAAACACTTACCCCATAAAAAAGTTATTGGAACCGGCGCCCGATTTGGCCTATATCAACATGCTTGAAGACAGCGACGGCGTCTTTAGGCATTATCAAATGGTGGCCAATATCGATATGCTTTACTTTCCTTCTTTAGGGCTGCGCGCGTATGAAATCCTTGCGGGAAAGCCCAGTCAATTGCGCATTGACTCTCAAGGCTCCGGCCAATTAAAAATGGGAAAAGAGGAGATCTTTATAAACAACCGGGGTGAAAGCAAGATTCGCTGGTTTGGAAATGAATACATGTTTGAAAACATCTCCTTGCATGAAGTTATTTTTGCGGATCCTGGCGATGACAAATTAAAAAACTTCTTCAAAGACAAGGTCGTCTTTATTGGCTCCACCGCCACCGGCGCCCACGATTTCAGAAACTCTCCCATTGACGCCAAAATGCCCGGCGTCTTGGCGCATATGAACGCGTTATACATGTTAACCCATCAACACTTTTACGCTCCCCTGGACAAGTCCATACTTTTCTCTCTTTACATGCTTGCGGGCGGACTAGTTATTTTGTTCTTGGTCATGCGCCTAAACATCGCCATCCTGGACATTGTCACCCTGATGGCCGTTAGCGCTCTGGCGCTGTGGATTGACTACCAATTCTTTTTACCCCAAGGCTATGAGCTTAAGCTTTTTTTCACTCTTACGGCCTTCGTTCTCACCTATTCGTG
>JBBDND010000009.1:0-8504 GCA_040877865.1 Bacteriovoracaceae bacterium
GTGCCGTTGCTGGAGCCCAGGTCTTCCACCAGGCAAGTCCCGTTGTTCATGCTGGCCTTGAAATGTTTCCTGGAGATGCCGTTAAACTCAAGAGGAATGGCGCAGTCAGGGTTCCTGCCAACAACGGTTTCCTTCTCGCTAAGATCAAAGATGGCGCCGTTAAGCTCTCCGCCCACCACTAAAAAACATGCAGGCTTTTCAGCGGCTTCATCGTCTGCCGCCGCCAGGGCGGCTTTGATATCCGTTATAACCAGAGTAGCGTTGTCATCACTCATTTTTTTAACTCCAATTCAAACTTTCCAAATATATTGGCTTATCGGCAGATTAGCTTAAATTTTTAAGGTATTCATACGCGTATTTCTTGCCTAATTCTACACCTGGTTGATTAAAAGGATCAATATCCAAATATTCTCCCATCAAAGCGGTAAGGCTTTCAAAGAACAAGGCCATGGCGCCCATATTTCTGGCGTTGTTTTCAGAGATGCTCATGTGTATAACGTGTTTTTTCTGGGCCTTAAGCGCTTGCAAGGTTCCGTTAATTTGAGCCTCCAAAAGTTGATTCAGCGTATAAGGCGAGAGTTTTTGGGCGGGTTCCATGCCTAATGAGCTGTCCAGCTCAAAATCGGTTTTTCTATTTTTAATTTCCAAAATCATGAGAATTTTGTCTGAGGGTCCTTCCATAAATAATTGCATTTGGGAGTGCTGGTCAGTGGCCCCGTACGCGGGAATGGGCGTCAGGCCGACATTGGCGCTGTCTATGCTTCTAATTTTGCCTAGACTTTCTCCCCAAAGTTGAACAAACCAGTGTGAAAGAGTTTTTAACCGGGAAGAATACGGCATAAAAACTGTCTGATTTACAGCTGGTTGAGCGGTCCGATAAAGATCCGCGATATGAGCCGCGCTTTGCAATAAAATATTTTCTTCCACATCTTCAGTTAACAGGCTTTCCTTGATGTCATTAGCCCCCGCGTAAAGATCGTCTATGGAAATTCCGGCAAAAAGAGCGGGGAGCAACCCAACATTGCTTAAAACAGAAAAGCGTCCGCCTATATTGCTTGGAACCTCAAGGCATGCAAAGCCTTCTTTTCGGGCCAGCTCCCTAAGGTGTCCTGAATTTGGATCGGTGCAAAAGACAAAATGATCTTTTAAACCTTCCTCTTTAATTCCGTTTTTCTTTAAAAAGTTTCTGGCGATGGAAAAGTTGGCCACTGTTTCGGCTGTGCCGCCAGACTTGCTCACAATATAAAAAAGCGCTTCTTGGGGGTTCACTTCGTCTAAAAGGTCCGCAATATATTCGGAGTCGGTATTGTCCATGAAGCTAAATTTAACCTTCTTGTCGCTTTTCAACGCGTCTATTAAGGCTTGCGGCCCAAGAGCGCTTCCGCCAATGCCAACTTGAACAAAGTGTTTTTTATGCTTAAATTTCTCAAACATTTTCTTGGCCGCTTTCAATTGGGTTGTGTCCTCGCTTAAGCGAAAAAAACCAACACTTTCAGACTCAATGATCTTTTTAAACCTGCCCAAGTACTCAAGCAGCGTTTCCTTCTTGAAGGATTCATGATTTTTGTTTGCCTGAGTGTGGTATTTGAATTCAAGATCTGCTTTCATAGAACTTTCCTTTAAGTTATAGCTCGTATTCTTTGCGCATGCTTCTGGCGATAACAATTTTTTGCACTTGGTTGGTGCCTTCAACAATTTGTAAAACCTTGGCGTCTCTCATGTACCTTTCCACCGGATATTCTGTGGTGTAGCCCACCCCTCCGTGTATCTGAACGCTGTCGGTTGTCACGCTCATGGCCGTGTCGGTGGCTTTCATCTTGGCCATTGACGCGAGTTTAACGTCTTCTTTTTTCTCATCCAGCCGCCTGGCCGCTTCAGCCACCAAAAGTCTAGACGCTTCTATTTCCGTCGCCATATCCGCCATCATCCATTGCAATCCTTGAAAGTCAAATATGGGCTGGTTAAATTGCTTTCGTTCTAATGAATATTTAACCGCCTCGTCGAGAGCTCTTTGGCTTAACCCAACCGCTATGGAGCCAATGGTTATCCTCCCCGAAGCGAGAGCGCTCTTGGCTATGCTAAACCCCTCGCCCTCTTGGCCTAATCGATTTTCTTCAGCGACGAAGCAATTTTCGAAAATGAGTTCTCTGGTCGGACTCGTTTTCCAGCCCATTTTATTTTCTTTCTTTCCGTAGCCAAATCCTTCTTGCCCGTCCCGGAGGATAAAGGCTGAAATGCCTTTTCCCCCTTCGCCGCCAGTTCTGGCCATGACAAGGTATGTTTTGGCTATTCCACCGGAGGTGATCCACATCTTGGATCCGTTAAGCAAATAACCGCCTTTGGTTTTTTTGGCGGTGGTTTTTAAGGCCGCGGCGTCGGAGCCCGCGTATGATTCAGACAGACAAAACGCGGCGATTTCTTCACCGCTAGTCAGAGAGGGAAGATACTTTTCTTTTTGCTCCTTTGAGCCAAATTTATTAAGCATGGATTGGACCATGGTGGAAACAGAGATGGTCACGGCGTAGGGGACGGAACTTTTTGCAATTTCTTCTAAAACGGCGCAAGAGTCTTGGCAACCAAGGCCGGCGCCGCCAAATTCTTCCGGCAAGGTTATGCCAGTTAGCCCCAATTGACCCAGCTCATTAAAAATTTCCATCCGAAATTTTCCCTCGGCGTCGTCATGCTCCATATGGGGCTCTATCTTATCCAAACGGAACTTTCTTACGCTGTTGATTAATTCTTGCCTAAATTCTGTCATTATCGATCTCCCGTCCGATCTGGCTCCTGTACAATTGTGGATTTTATACCAACTTGAGGTTATAAGTTCCAGCATTTATAGGCCGCGTTTATAATTGGGACGAGCGGCGTTACGATTGACGCTCAATGTCCCAAAAGTGGGCGTGGCGCCGATTGAGAGGTCGTGCTAAAATACCCCAGATTTAGCGCTTTTTACTTATCCATTTAAGCTTAAGGAGAAAAATATGTTGTATGACGGCAAGGCCATTCAGGTTGATATTGAGCAAGGAATTGTTCATTTTGTTTTTAATATAAAGGACGCCTCGGCCAATGTTATCGGCAATCTAATGATGGCCGAGTTGCCGCAAGCTTTAGAAGCGGTCAGGAAAGAAAATTCCGCCAAGGGGCTCTTGTTTAGGAGCGAAAAGGACCACTTTATTTTTGGCGCGGACATCACCGAGTTTATGGGCCACTTTTCCAAATCGGATGAGCAGCTTGCCGATTGGCTGTTAAAAATGAATGAAACTTTGAACGGCCTGGAAGATCTGGATCTGCCGTCAGTCGCTTGCATTAATGGCTTTGCTTTGGGAGGAGGCTTTGAAGTCTGCCTGTGCGCCGATTATCGGATCGCTGACGAAAAAGCCCGGGTCGGACTGCCGGAGACAAAACTTGGAATTATGCCGGGTTGGGGAGGGAGCGTTCGGCTTCCACGCTTAACCGGGGCGGACAACGCCATAGAATGGATCACATCGGGCAAACAATATAAAGCGGCGGAGGCAATGAAAATGGGCGCCGTGGACGCCGTGGTGGATCCCTCGAAATTGGTTGAGGCTGGAAAGACCCTCCTAAAGCGGGCCATTGGCGGCGAGCTCGACTACAGAACCAGAAGAAAACAAAAACAATCTCCTCTGCGGCTGAGTCAAACCGAAGCGATGATGGCTTTTGAAACGGCTAAAGCTTTTGTCAAAGGCGTTGCCGGGCCAAACTATCCGGCCCCGGTGAAAGCGGTTGAGGTTATGCAACAAGCTGCCGGTCTGGAGCGCGACGGCGCCATTAAAATTGAAGCCAAAGCTTTTGCCGAGCTTGCCCATACTAAAGCCGCGCAAAATCTGGTGACTGTTTTTTTGGGAGATCAATACTTGAAAAAGGTTTCAAAAAAATGGACTAAAGAAGCTTCAAAAGTCGAGCAAGCCGCGGTGTTAGGCGCGGGCATCATGGGCGGGGGCATCGCCTACCAATCCGCTTCCAAAGGAACTCCCATTGTCATGAAAGACATCAATGAAAAGGCGATTGATTTGGGACTTGGCGAGGCCAACAAGCTTTTAAAAAAACAAGTTGAAAGAGGAAAAATAAAAGTCGAGCAATTAGGCCAAACTTTGGGCAAGATACGTCCCACTTTAAGCTATGGAGATTTTGAAACCGTGGACATGGTGGTCGAGGCCGTTGTCGAAAACATTAAAGTCAAAAAATCGGTTTTGGCCGAAGTCGAATCAAAAGTAAAAGAAGGAACCGTTCTGGCGTCCAACACTTCCACCATTTCCATCACTGATTTGGCCGGCTCTTTAAAAAGGCCTGAAGATTTTTGCGGCATGCACTTTTTCAATCCGGTGCACCGCATGCCTTTGGTGGAAATTATAAGAGGGGATAAGACCTCCGACCAGGCCATCGCAAAAACCGTGCAGTACGCTTTGCAAATGGGAAAAACTCCCATTGTTGTCAACGACTGCGCCGGCTTTTTGGTCAACAGGGTGTTGTTTCCCTATTTTAACGGCTTTAACCTTTTGATCGCCGACGGGGTTGATTACAAAAGAATCGACAAGGTGATGGAAAAATTTGGCTGGCCAATGGGTCCCGCTTATTTAATGGATGTGGTGGGCATAGACACTGGAGAGCACGCGGCCGGCATTATTGGAGACGCTTTTCCAGACAGAATGAAAATGAAAGACAAAACTATTGTGGAAGTGATGCACGAGAAAAAGCGCCTTGGCCAAAAAAACGGCGTTGGCTTTTACAAGTATGAGCTCGATAGAAAAGGCAAACTGAAAAAGAGCGTTGACGAGTCTGTGGATCAAATCATTCAAGAGGCCGTTAAAAGAAAAGTGGAAGTGAGCGACAATGAAATTGTGGAGCGCATGATGTTCCCAATGATTTTTGAATGCGCCAGGTGCTTGGAGGAAAACATTGTGAACACTCCGCAAGAAGTCGACATGGGGCTTTTGTTGGGTCTTGGCTTTCCTCCGTTTAGAGCGGGAGCATTGAAATACGCCGACGACACAGGACTTTCCAATATTGTTGAAATGTCTAAAAAATATGTGGAGCTTGGGAAAATGTATCAACCCACAGAGGGATTTGAGCAAAAAGCAAAGAACCAAGACAATTATTATAAAGCTTAAGTTTAATAAAACTATAAAGAATAAAAATTAAGAGGAGAAAAATATGAAACGAGCCGTGGTTGTAGACGCTGTAAGGTCGGCGATGGGCAAGTCCAAGAACGGATCTTTTAGAAATGTAAGGGCCGAGGAGCTTTCCGCCGCTTTGATGGAAGCTATTTTGGAGCGCAATTCAAAAGTCGATCCCAAAGAGATTGAAGACGTCATCTGGGGATGCGTGCAACAAACGTTGGAACAAGGCTATAATATCGCCCGCAACTCGGCGCTCTTGACCACTAAAATTCCAAAAACTGTTTCGGCGCAAACCGTCAATCGATTGTGCGGCTCTTCTATGACCGCCTTGCACATGGCGGCCCAAGGAATAATGAGCGCAATGGGAGACGTTTACTTGGTTGGGGGAGTGGAGCATATGGGACACGTACCCATGACTCATGGAGTGGATTTTAACCCGGGCTTTTCTAAAGTCGCCGCCAAGGCCTCCGGATCAATGGGACTCACCGCCGAGCTTTTGGCGACCATGCATAAAGTCAGCCGGGAAGACCAAGACAAATTTGCCTTGCGCTCCCATCAAAAAGCGGTGGCCGCCAACAAGAGCGGAAGATTTAAAGACGAAATTATTCCCATCCAAGGTCATGACGAAAACGGCGTTCCCTATATGGTTGCCACTGATGAAGTCGCCAGAGAAGACGCCAACTTGGAGGCGCTGGGGTCTTTAAGACCCGTCTTTAATCCAAAAGGCGGCACTGTGACGGCCGGCAACAGCTCGGCCTTAAGCGACGGCGCCAGCTGTCTTTTGGTCATGAGCGAAGACAAGGCCCGCGCCCTTGGACTTGAGCCCCTTGCTTATGTGAAATCCATGGCGGCTTCGGGTTGCGATCCTTCCGTTATGGGTTACGGCCCGGTTCCCGCTTCTAAAAAAGCCCTTAAACTTGCCGGGTTAAAAATTGAAGACATTGATTTGTGGGAGCTAAACGAGGCTTTTGCCGCGCAATCGCTGCCGGTTTTAAAAGACCTCGGGCTGTTGGAATCCATGGAAGAAAAAGTAAATCTCAACGGCGGCGCCATCGCGTTAGGCCACCCTTTGGGTTGTTCCGGCGCCCGAATAGTGGGAACGCTTTTGCACGAGATGAAAAAGAAAGACGCCAAACTTGGAGTGGCCACCATGTGCATCGGCCTTGGACAAGGGGTGGCGACTGTTTTTGAAAGAGCTTAATGAAAGAGCTTAATGAAAGAGCTTAAACCGTTTACGTTATTTTAGGCGGCTATTTACTGGCCGCCTCTTTTAACAGGTTTTTGGCGATAATCATGATCATAACTTCATTGGTGCCGGCCCCAATTTCGTTAAGCTTATTGTCTCTCATAAGTCTTTCCACAGGGAATTCTCTGGAATAGCCGTATCCGCCGTGCAGTTGTATGGCGTCCAGGGCTATTTTGGTGGCCATCTTTGGCAATTGCAACTTTACCATGGCGGCGCGAGTGTTTGAGACTTTCCCTTCGTCCCAAAGCTTGCAAGAGTCATAGATAAAGCTTCTCATCATTTCGGTTTCAGCCGCCATTTCCGCGATCATTTTTTGGATTAATTGAAAGTTCCCGAGGGTTTTTCCAAATTGTTCTCTTTCATTGGCGTATTTTACGCATTGATCGACGCAGGCCTGAGCCACGCCAAGAGAAATGCCTGAAATGGTTAAACGCTCTATTTCAAGATTTCGCATCATGTGATGAACGGAGTCGCCTTCTTCTCCCACTCTGTTTTGGAGAGGAACTTTGGCGTTTTCAAAAGAGAGTTCTCCTGTGGGGGAGCCTCTCATGCCCATTTTGTGGATTTCTTTGGAAACGGAATAACCTTTTGTTTCTTTGGCGTCGACGATAAAGGTTGTAAGATCTTTTTTATTTGCTCCGGTTCGGGTGTATAGATAAACGATGTCGGCAAACTGCGCGTTGGTGATCCACATCTTATTGCCGTTGACCACATAGTTGTCGCCTGCCTTTTTGGCTTTGCATTGCATTCCCACGGCGTCCGAGCCATGGCCTGGCTCGCTCATCGCCATGGCGCCGATATGTTCCCCCGATATGAGTTTTGGAAGGTATTTTTCTTTTTGTCCCTTGGAGGCGTTCGAGCTTAAGTTGTTCACACAGAGCATGGAGTGGGCCAAGTATGAAAGAGTCAAAGCCGGACAGGCCTTTCCAAATTCCTCCATGACAATTGTGGCTTCTGTGGCGCCCAGGCCGGCTCCGCCAAACTCGGGGTCGGCGGTTATGCCCAAAATTCCGAGCTCTCCCATCTTTTTGAAAGCTTCCATATTAAAGGTTTCATTGGTGTCATGGCGCTCCGCTTTAGGGGCAATTTCCTTTTGAGCGAATTCTTTGCAAACTTGCGCCAATTGTCTTTGTTCTTCTGTAAAATACCACATGAACGACTCCATTAATCAGTAAAGTAATTTTATCAAGTTTATATTAAAGCGTGTTTAAAAACAAATAAGCTTTTAACAGCGGAAATACCACTGGATATTGAGGGAAAATTCTTGCTAGAATGATGGATATCAAGTTTTGGAGGATTTTTGCAACTGACCACCCCCGAAGAAAGGGATTATGATACGGTGTTTCCCGGAGAAAACTGGTTTTTCTTTTGGAGAACTTCTCCATCATTGTGGGAAAATAAACTCAGGGAATACCAAGGTCCAAATCCCATTTTTATTCCTTTATTTTGGGGCTTGCACAGCGAAAGCCCTGAACAACACGACTTTGGCGGCAATCGGCCGGAAACGGACATTAAAAGGCTTTATGACACCGCCAAAGCTTTGGGTAAAGAAGTGGTTTTTTTAGTGCCTGTGGCGCCGGCGCCTTTTTTGCCAAACGGAGGCTTGCCTTCTTACCTGGCCAGGAACATGGTGGTAAACGAGCAGGATTTAGCCTCGGCAACCATTGACAGCGACGGCAGGTTGAACAAGCTCTTTTCTTTTTTCGATCCCCGAGTCTTTCAAGCTTTTCGAAGATTTACTTGGAGCCTTGGACGGTATTTTACGGAGAAGGCTATTGCTTGCGAAGTGTACGGAGCCGATAGCCACTATTTATCCGCGAATGGGGGCAGCCAATCTTTCTTTGAGGACAAGTCGTTAATATTCGAAAGGGGTTTTAGTCGCTACTTGGCGCAGCTGAAAGAAGAAGGCGACTTGAATCTTTCTGAAGGCGAAAACTCCAAGGCGCTCGAGCTTTTAAAAGACGAATACAGCGGGCAAATAAAGTCTCTCTACGCGCAGGCCGCGGGGGAAGCTTTAAGCGCCAACTGGTCGGGAGTCTTAAAGTTTGGATTTTTAGGCGGCGCTCCTCACGAAATTTTTAGTCGCAGCAGCGAGTTTTGGGAGCATCCAAGCAATTTTT
>JBBDND010000010.1:0-8464 GCA_040877865.1 Bacteriovoracaceae bacterium
CCATCGGTCCCGCTTTTACAGAAGCATCCAGCGACGCCCCGTCTAAATGGCTATTTGCCAAAATATACGAGTTCGGGCCCACCTTTGTGTTTCTTAAAAGCGTTCCCGCCTCGATGACGCAATTCTCTCCCACTTCAACCTCCCCTTCCATAACCACATTGGGGTAAATGACTGAGCCGAGGCCAATTTTGACCGAATCTTCGATATAGCAAGAGCTTGAGTTTAAAAATCTCACTCCTTCCAGCTGCAGGCCGGCAATCTTTTCTTTTTGCAAGACTTTGGAGGCTTCTTCCAATTGAACCAGGTTGTTTACGCCTAAAAATCTGACAGGATCGTCAAAGCTCAGCGCTTTGACCTTAAATTCTTTTTTAAACAAGTCGGTGAGATAGAACTCTCCAGACTTGTTATTGTCGGCTATTGAGCTCAAACGCTTTTTGATGTGCTCTGTTCTAAAAAGATACAGCCCCGAGTTGACTTGCTTTATGTTTTTTTGTTCCGCGCTCGCGTCTTTTTCTTCGACAATTTCGAAGCCTTTGTTTCCGGAAACAATCCTTCCATAGCCTGTGGGATTTTCAGTCTCAAACACAGCGGCGACAGCTTCTAGCGACAGGTCTTGTTTTAACTCGTTATATAGAGAGAGGTATTCCTTTTCTGAAATAAGAGGAGTGTCCGCGCAAACAACCAAGGTAAGGTCTTTTTCCCACGCTCCGGCGGTCTGTTCAAAATAAGTCTGCAGGGCGTGGGCGGTTCCCTTCTGCTCTTTTTGCCAAGCAAAAGACACTTCTGGCCAATATTTAGCCGTCCTTTCCATCACATCTTCTCTTTTATGACCCACCACCAAAGTCGATTCAGTGTTTGCTTTCGAAAGCTCTTCAAAGTTCTTTATATGCTGAAGGACGTAATCCACAAGCGTTTTGCCTTGCAGTGGGCATAAGGCTTTGGCCATATCAATTTTTAATCTGGTTCCCTTGCCCGCCGCTAGAATAACTATACCGATAGAGTCGGCCATAAAAACACCTATTATTTAATTTTAATTCTAAGTTGTTAAAACTGCACTTTAAACGCTAAACCTATCAAAGAAAACTGACAAGAAAACATTTTAAAACACATAATTTTTTTTTAATACCTTAAAAAAAGCATAAAGATTCCTTTAGGTTGTCCCGAAACAGTTTAAGCAAATGGAATTGTCCGCGCGTTCAATTTTATAAAGTTGGAGGAACACGTTATGGTTACAAATTACGAGGGTGACAGCATCGAATTTAAAGAAAAGCTCCCTCTCCTGCCTATTCGAGATCTGGTTGTTTACCCTTTTATGATACTGCCCCTTTTTGTAGGGCGGGACTCTTCTATCAAAGCGGTGGAAGAAGCTCTTAACAACACGGAAAGATTAATTTTGCTTGCCAGTCAAAAAGACATTCAAGCGGAGCGCCCCTCTCCTGACGAAATTTTTGAAATGGGAACGGTTGCAATGATCATGAGAATGAGAAAGCTTCCCGACGGCCGAGTGAAAATTTTGGTTCAAGGACTTGCCAAAGCGCGGATAACCTCTTATGTGGACACAGCCGACTTTTATAAAGCCAAAGTTGAAAAAGTTCCCAGCGTAGAGCCGGAAGAATCGCAAAACATCGTGGAAGCTTTGATGAGAAGCTCCAGAGACAATCTTGAAAAGGTCATCTCTGTTGGAAAAGTTTTGTCGCCCGACATATTGATGGTGCTTGAGGATATTCAAGACCCGGGACGACTGGCGGATCTTATCGCTTCCAATCTAAACCTTAAAGTTGAAGAAGCTCAAATAATTCTTGAAACTTTAAACCCTGTCGAAAGACTTCAGCGAATAAACGACATACTAGACCGAGAGCTGGAAATATACGCCATGCAAGCTAAAATCAAGTCAAACGCGAAAGGCGAAATCTCCAAGACTCAAAAAGAATATTTTTTAAGAGAGCAAATCAAGGCCATCAAATCGGAGTTAGGCGATGAAGAAGTCGTCGACGAGTTTACAGAACTAAAAGAAAAAGTTCTTGCCAAAGGCATGACTGAAGAAGCTGAAAAAGAAGCTTTAAAACAACTCGTCCGTTTGGAGCGCATGCATCCAGACTCTAGCGAGTCAAGCATTCTCAGAACTTATTTGGAGTGGATGGTCGATATTCCATGGTCGGAGGAAACCAAAGAGCTTGCCGACTTGAAATACGCCAAAGAAGTGCTCGACGACGACCATTTTGACCTGGAAAAAATAAAAGAAAGAATTTTGGAATACCTGGCCGTTCGCTCTTTAAAGGGCGGCAGGATAAAAGGGCCGATCCTTTGCTTCTCCGGGCCTCCGGGTGTTGGGAAAACTTCGCTGGGCAAATCCATCGCCAAAGCCACCGGCAGAGAGTTTGTAAGAATTTCTCTTGGCGGCGTCAAAGACGAATCGGAAATTAGAGGCCATAGAAGAACCTATGTTGGCGCCATGCCAGGAAGATTCATTCAGGCCATGAAGCAGGCCAAAAGCAGCAATCCAGTCATTATGCTGGACGAAGTCGACAAGCTTGGCTCTGATTACAAGGGAGATCCTTCCAGCGCCCTGTTGGAAGTCTTGGATCCCGAACAAAACTCATCTTTTAGAGACCACTATCTTAATGTTCCCTATGATCTTTCAAACGTCATGTTTGTGGCCACGGCCAACGTTTTGGAGAATATTCCAGGACCGTTAAGAGACAGAATGGAAATTATTAATTTAGCCGGATATTCACAAGAAGAGAAATTGGCGATTTCCAAACAGTATTTGATACCAAAACAGATGGATGAAAACGGCATCACCGACAAGCATGTGGAATTTCACGACGAAGGGGTGGTAAGCGTTATAGACGGCTTCACCCGGGAAGCGGGGTTGCGAAATCTTGAAAGGCAAATTGGAGCCTTATGCCGAAAAGTGGCCAAGAAAATCGCTTCAGGAGAAAACGCTAAAACCCATATTCTCAACACCACGGTGGAAGAATTGCTCGGTCCGGCCATGTATTCAAAAGAAGACGGCAAAGAGTTTGACGAGATTGGCGTCGCGACAGGGCTTGCCTGGACCGCCGCGGGAGGAGAAATCCTTTTCATAGAAGCGACAAAAATGAAAGGAAAGGGCATGACGCTTACCGGACAGCTGGGAGATGTCATGAAGGAATCCGCCCAGGCCGCCATCGGCTATATTAGAAGCCACTCAAACGATCTGGGAGTGGACGAAGAGCTTTTTGAAACAAACGAAATACACATTCACCTTCCCGCCGGGGCCATACCAAAAGACGGGCCTAGCGCCGGAATCACCTTGGCTACCAGCATTGTTTCTTTGCTCACAGGCACTTTTGTCAGCAAAGACATTGCCATGACGGGCGAAATCACCTTGACCGGGAAAGTTTTGCCGGTTGGAGGAATTAAGGAAAAAGCCCTGGCCGCCATGCGCTCGGGAATTGAAACGATTATTATTCCGTGGAAAAATCAAAAAGACCTGGTGGAAATTCCAGAAGAATATCGCAAAAAGCTGAACTTTGTCCCGGTTAAGAACTTTCAAGAAGTATTATCAGTGGCTTTGCTCGATTGGGAACCCAAAAAAGAACAAGAAAAGAAAACTCAAAAGCCGCACAGGCCCAACAGAGCCGCCGCCTAAAACCCGGCCCTGGCTGCAATAGGCGCTCAAAAAGCGCCGCTTAATTACAAAAAAGGGGACTTTTACGCTCCCCTTTTTTTATTTTGCATTATCCCCTCCAAATTCGATACAATGCCCTTAGGGAGAAAGCATGGACGCTGATTCAAAATTTAGAGTCCTCGTGGTTGATGACTCGGACTTTTCTAGAAATAACATCACGTCAATGCTTGACGGCACTAGCTATAATGTTATTGGCGAAGCTTCTAACGCCAAAGAAGCCATCAACATCTTAAAAGATCGTAAAACTCACATCGCCATTATCGATGTTGTCATGCCTGAGATTAGCGGGATAGAATTGGCCGACAAACTTAACAGCATGTTTAGAGACATCCATATTGTGATGATCTCCTCTCTTGCCCAAGAAAATATTGTTATGGACGCCATATCCGCCGGAGCGGCGGATTTCTTACAAAAACCTTTTGATAAAGACACTCTATTGAGCTCTTTGCAAAAAATTGCCTCAACAATCGAGGAGGATTGAGATGCGTTTGGAAGTTGTAACCAAAAAAACAAGAGAACATTTTCTTATGGAGGGAATCCAGAACTCCATTGCTCCTGAGTTGAACATATACAACCAGGCTCATTTGGAGATAGACCGTCCTCTGGTCAAAGCTTCCCGCATCCACAAGAAAACCAATAATGAAATTGGCGTAATTTTTAATGTGGAGGGGGAATTAAAAGGCAAAATCATTTGTCTTGTCGACCTGTATGAAAAGAAGCTCGACTCTGAAAAAATGCGACACTTTCAATCTTTGTTTACCGAAAGCATGAATATTCTTGCAGGCCAGTTGCTAACTTCTTTTGAAGAAGAAACAGGCTTGATGAGCGTTATAACTCAGCCAAAAATTATTAGCCGCTCCGAAACTTTTGAAAAAATTGGAATGGAAGGCGATCTAAAACTGTCGTTGGGTTACAAGCTCATCACTGAGCTTGAAGATTACGACTGCAGAATTTATATTTTGGCCAATGAAGCGAGAGTCAGGGAGGTCTAAATGCTGGGATTAGTCATAAAATCTTCCGTCGCCTTTTGCGCTAGTTATGTCGTTCTTTCCTTTCAAATCAACAATGTTTCTCTTTTTGAGCGCCTCAATCAGTTTACCGGTCCAGTTGGCCAGAACATACAAAGCGCCTTGGGGGAAAGCTTTGACAGAACCTGGGAAAAAACCCAAGAGCTTGGCGGCCAACTTTTTACAAACTCCGAACCTAAAGCGGTTCAAGACCACGTTGATAAAACCCAAAGCGCCATAAAAAAGAAGCTTGCTCCCCCGGCAAAACACATCAAAAACACGGCCGAGAGCTATCTTGAAGATCTTCGAAAAGAAGAGCGGGACGACTTGTCGCGCATTATCTCCTCAGACTAGCCGCCAATCTTAAATTTTTTTCACTATTAGATTTCTATTACCCACCGGTTCCTGGCGCTGATTTTGCTCCCTTAAGGCGGGGCAAAAGGAGATCCATATGGATCGAAAAAAAATCTTACTGGTCGAGGACGATCCTGATTTAACAATTTTAATGGAACACATTCTATCCAGGCCGGAATTTAGCCTTCACAGCTGCTCCAATGGCAAACAAGCGTTGGAATTGATTTCCAATGAAAGCTTTCATTTAATTGTGACCGACATGGTCATGCCCGAAATGGACGGAATCGAATTGATCAAGGAATTACAAAAATTAAACTTTCAGGCTCCCGTTCTTGCCATATCCTCAATGCGGGAATACCTGGGAGTGGCAAAAGACCTGGGAGCGCGGGAGGTCTTGGAAAAACCTTTTAACCTAGAGAGGTTTCTGAACGTGGTAAGAAAACTTGTTGGCAAAAGCTATCCTCTTGAGGAAGAAGCCGCCGACGTTCCTTCAAAACTCGAAAATCCTGAAACCGAAGAAAAACGGATAGAGGCCATAAAACGACTGGGAATCGATCGTCTCCCGCTTGGAATTCACCTTGACCAGTACGCAAAGACCGTGGCGCAGCTTTTCTCCGTTAAAACATGCATGGTCTCGATCATCACCCAAACTTCCCAATATTGGACGGCGGGACATTGTTTGCCGGACAGAGGGCGGGAAACCAGAGGGAGCCCCAAAAGCGAATCCTTTTGCGTTCTATCAGTGAAATCTCACGCTCCTTTGATTGTTTCAAACGCCAAGGAAAACCCAATTTTTAAAGACAACCCTTTTGTCGACTTGGGTGTTCGATTTTACGCCGGCGTGCCCATTTCGGATTTCTTAGGCCATGTGGTGGGGACTTTTTGTTTGTTGGCAAACAGGCCAAAGCCGTTTACCGGGTCTGACTTGAGACTCCTTTCCGTGTTGGCCAGACGGGTTGAAGCCGAGTTGGATCTGCTCGCCAGAAACGCCTACTCCCACGTTCCGAAAATTGCCCTTAGACACAATCTCTATTACGATCCCGAACTTCAGATCGCCGGAAGAAACGCCTTTTTGGATTTAATAAAAAGCATGAACATCTGGTGTTCCACCCACGCCAAACCTTTGGCGCTTTTCGTTTTGGCGTCCGGCGAGCTTTCCACCGCCGAAATTTCAAAAGCGTTGAAAAAAGAAAATAAGAACCTATGGCAAGGACATCTTGGGGCCGGAAGATTGGGGCTGCTAAGCCCAGGACAAGAGACCGGCGAGCTTGAAAGAGACTTGCGTCCTCTTCTTCAGGATAAAGGTTTGACGGCAAAACACGCGAATCTGCATAAGGCCCCGGAAAGGTGGTCCTTTATTTTAGAGCGTTTGGAAAATGAGCTAAACGATCTTGGCCTGGCAAGCTTGTAATAAAAAAGCGCGCTCCGGGGAGAGCGCGCCTTTAGGGAAAAGGGGAAAGGGGTGTATTGCGCAATGGCCTTGCGGCCATTATTCAATCTTAGTTGTTGTCGGCCGTTGAGCCGTTAGAATCGTCGCTTCCAGAAGTTTCGCCGTTCACGTTTTTGCCGGCCTCTCTGTCGGAACAAATGGCTCCGTCAGTGCTTACATGGTCCATGCCAGTGGCAAAAGCCGATACGCTAAAAGCGCCTAGAAATGACATTGCAATCAAAGTTTGTAGTAATCGTTTCATAATTCTCTCTCCTTGTTTAGTCCTCTTGCCCTTTATTAATGCATAAGGCGCGCCAAAAGAGTCAGGCCCTAAACCACTGAAATTAATGTCTTTTGTTCCTTTCACTTTGTTGAATTTTTTGACAGCGCTCATTTTATATACGGTGCCACGCTCTTTTTCGTAGCAACGGCGCGATATTCAAACTTGAAATAAACCAGCGTTTCCATTCCCATTTTCAACATATAAATGACTGTGGCTGATAAAAGCCTGAAATGCCAAGACAACCTCTTATAAGATCTGAGCATTTACCCTACCACGTTACACAACGCTCAAATAATAAAGAGTGGTTTTACCTTTCTCTTGATGAAATCTGGGAAATTTCGACTGAAGCCCTCTCAAAGGCAAAAAAAGAGACAGGAGCACGTATCCATGCTTTTGTTCTTATGAACAATCATTACCACCTCCTTATTTCCACTCCAGAGGCTAATTTAGACGCTTTTCAGTGGAGCTTTGCCAACACGTTCACTCGAGAAGTAAAACGCCGCTCAGGAAGGATTAATCACATCTTTGGAGGCAGGTACAAATGGAGTTTAATAAGAGAAAAAAATTATTTATACCAAGCATATAAGTACATATACTTAAACCCAGTCAGGGCCAAAATTGTCGAAAAAGCCGAAGATTATCCTTTTTCTACCCTCTCAACTAGGACAATAGAGATAGACGATCCCCTGGAACAAGAGCATTCCAAATCCCAAATTATTAATTGGATCAATCAAAGTTTTAAGCCACAACAAGCAGCAGGCCTGCGTAGAAGTCTGAGGTATAGAGAGTTTAAAGCTTTAGTGGATCCGGTAAATCGAAAATCTTTAAGTTATTCCACCCCTTAATGCTGTGTAGCTACGGCAAAGAGCGTGGCACCAAAAAGAAGACCCTTGAGCTACTCCACTCCTTAACGCCCTGTAGCTACATTAAAGAGCGTGGCGCCCATAAAAAAAGCCGCTTGAATAAAGCGGCTTTTGCAAGACTAAATGAAAAGTTTATTTTTATTAATTCTCTTCGACCGCTGTTGACTCCTCATCCGGATCGACATGGTCATGATCTTCGTGTCCGTCCGGGTTTCTGTCAGCGTCACAAAGAGTGGCTTCAGAAGGACTAGCCTCCTGGGCAACTGTCGAAAAGGACACGGTTAAAGTCATAAGCAAAGCCATCAACATCAAAAACTTATTCATAATATCCCCTTCTCTTCTCTCATTACATATTAAGATTTACACCCGCCGGCTTCACAATCGCTAAAAGATTTTGAAACGCTTGGGTTACTTGCATGGCCATTTTGTGGCCGGATTTAGATTCTACTCGTTTTATGTCGCCATAGTTGTCGTATTTGACGTTGATTTTGCCCACTTTTTCCATCGTGATGACAACAGGTTTGCCTAGGGAGTTGTATTCAAAATCCAAAGTCCTGGTTTTCTTGGTGTTCTTGTCCTTGTCCATCATTTTGGAAATTTTGCCTTTGCTGTTGTAAATTAAAAGCACGGCTTTTCCTGAGCTGTTAATCGCTTTTACAAGATTGCCCTTGCTGTCGTAGTCAAAGCTTGTCCAGCCGCTCCCGTTTGTCACTTTGGATATCTTTTTCAGCTTTTTGTCGTAGTCAATTTTGACAAATTCGCCTTTGGTGGAAGTCTTCTTGGTTAAAAGACCGTCGTCATTATACTCAAAATTGGTGACGTGCTTGCCTCTGGCAATTTTTAGCGGAAGGCCGC
>JBBDND010000011.1:0-8337 GCA_040877865.1 Bacteriovoracaceae bacterium
GATAAGCGCAGTCGTGCTCCTTGCCGTCCAATTCATACGCGTAACACACCTTTAATTCCTCGAGGCCGCTTAGCACGTCAAGTTTAGTCAAGGCGATAGAGGTTAGAGAGCTTGCCTTGGCGGAGTATTTCAAGCTGGGCAGATCAAGCCATCCGCATCTTCTTTTTCTTCCGGTTGTGGCGCCAAACTCGTGTCCAATTTTTTGAATTTCGTCGCCAATGGGCTCCGTTATCTCTGTCGGCATCGGACCCTCTCCAACTCTTGTGGTGTAGGCCTTCACTATGCCGAGCTTTTCAGAGACGATTCCCGAGGACACTCCGGCTCCAGTGAAGATGCCCGCGGCGCCGGTGGAGGAGGAAGTGACGTAAGGGTAAGACCCGTAGTCGATGTCCAGGAGCACGCCTTGCGCTCCTTCAAACAGAACTTTCTTATCGTTTTTCAAGGCCAAGTCGATATAGTTAAAGGTGTCGGCCACGTAGCCTTTAAACTGTTGTCCCAAACTAAAAAGCCGGTCGGCTTCTTCTTCCAATGTGGGAACTTTTGTCTTGTAAAAATGCTCAAAAAGATGGGTCTTTTCTTCCAAAGCTATCGCGAGCTTTTGCTTTATCGTTTCGATGTCAAAAAGATCTTTGACCTTTATGGCCCTTCTGGCGACCTTGTCTTCATAGGCGGGACCGATGCCTTTGCCGGTGGTGCCTATCTTGTTGGTTCCGCGATCTTCTCTTATGGCGTCTAAAATTTTATGGTAACGGGTAATCACGGTGGCGTTCAATGAAAGCATTAATCTTTTAGGAGTCACTTCAACATGCTTTCTTACTTCTTGTAGCTCTTCCAGGAAAGCTTCCGGTTCAAAGACCACCCCGTGGGCGATTACGGACACGCAATTGCCATGCAAAATGCCCGAGGGCACTTGATGCAAGACAACTTTTTGATCTCCAAAAATAATGGTGTGTCCGGCGTTGTTGCCTCCTTGGAAGCGAACGACAACATCGGCTTTTTGTCCAAGCAGGTCCGTGATTTTTCCTTTCCCTTCGTCTCCCCACTGGGCGCCAATAATCGCTAATGTGCTCATGTTACGCTTTTACCTCGTTCAAAAGTTCGTTGTTGGTGAAAAACACTTTCATTTGGTGGGCGGCCATTTCTCCCACTCTAAATTGAGCCTCTTCTGTGCTGCCGCCCAGGTGTGGAGTCAGCGTCATGCTGTCCAATTCCGTCAATTTTGAGCCGCTCTCAAGCGGCTCGCTGGCGAACACGTCAAATCCGGCGCCTCTAATCTGTCCCTCTTTTAAAGTTTGGTAGAGGTCTTCTTCATTGACTATCTTTCCGCGGGCGGCGTTGATTAAAACGGCGTCTGATTTCATTTTGGAAAGCAGATCTTTGTTCACAACCCCTTTCGTCGCGTCTAACAGAGGCGTGTGAATGGAAACGATGTCGGATTTAGAAAACAACTCGTCCAAACTTTCAACTTTTTTCGCGTAAGGAAACTCTGTTTCATTTACGCCCGGGTCGAAAAATAACACTTGCGGCTCAAAGCCTTGCAGTCTTTTGCAAAGCAATTGGCCGATTCTTCCAAATCCCATGATGCCGACGGTTTTTTTCCATAGCTCGTTGCCGGTGAATTTGGATTTATCCCATTTTCCGGCCTTCATGGAAGCGTCGGCTTGAGCGATTTTTCTCAACACAGTCATCATCAAGGCCATGGCGTGTTCCGCCGCCGAGTTGTTGTTGGCTCCCGGCGTGTTGGAAACTTTAATTCCTTTTTCCGCGCAATAGGCCTTGTCGATATTGTCGGTGCCTTCGCCGGCTCTAATGATATATTTTAAATTGGGAGCTTGATCGATAAAAGCTTTATCCGGGCTAGTGGCGGATCTGATGACCAAACCGTTCGCCTTTGGCAAAAGCTCTTTGATTTCTTCTTGAGTGAGTTTGGGGCTAGGGTGCACCTCCAAAGCTTCAACGCTTCTCAATTCTTCAAAAACGCTTTTGTCCATGCCGTCACAAACTACGATAAATGGTTTTGCCATAAGTATCTCCTCTTAATTTTTTGAGCTGGAATTTTTAGCAAACAGATGCACTATATATTCAAAGGCGTGGAAATAAAACAAAGAATTGGGGTCGCCAAGTTAAAAAAAGTCTTTATTTACAATAAGTTAAAATGCTTGGCCAAAAGACGCGCGTTTGCGCTAAATTGATAGAAATACCAAAATTCACTCGCGAATCTCATAAAATTACGGCTTCCCTTACAATTTCTGTCAAGTTTGTGCATCCTTTGCCGATAAACGCTAAATGAGAATAGTCCTATTTTTAGCTTTGTTTATGTCAAGCTCTTTTGCTCAAATTTGCTCTGATATGGGAATCCAATTGATGGGCCAAGTGGTCTTTATGAAAAAAATTGAGGGCGAGGTTGAAAAAAAGACTTATATAAATCCGGTTCCCAAGGCCTGGAATGTTAATTCAGACCGTTTCGAATCCCTTTATATAAAAAGCGCGAAAAGCGACTCGGAAAAAAACTTGTCTTCGGCTTTGATTGGCGTTTCCTCCGCAAAATCAGAAGGCTTTGGTTTCAAGAAAAAGACCGCTTTAAAAAAATCCGGGGATAAAATGTTTGAGCTGGAAAATATAAATTTCAAAAGAGACGTCATCCCGCCTTATATCGCCTTTCCGGCTTTAATGAAACTGACCGTCTTTGACAACGGCGACAAAAAAGTTTGTTCTGAAAAATTTAAGTTTGAGGTCGTAAAATGAAACTGATCGCGTTTTCTTTGATAATTCTCGCCGCGGCCCAGGCCCAAAGAATTCCTTCCCAAACGATCGCCCAATCCGGTCTTTTGTACGGACCCTTTCAGGAAGAGCCGCCGATTTCGTGTTCGGAAGAGTATGTGGACGAGCCTCCTTTCCACGTTTCTTCAGCTTATAAACAAGGGGACAGAACATTTGAAAATTTTAGAAGCCAGGACAATTACCGCGAAAAGGCGGCCTACATACCGAGAAGGTCGATTGTTAAAATTCCAAAAGAAAGCCAAGAATACGCGAATCATCCCAATTACTACGTGCCCGTGGAAGTTGTTGGCGTGAATGAGACAGATCACCATGAAAAAAATCTCGACACCAGAGGCAAGTTTGGCTGGGCCAGCGCCCTGAGAACCGGAATGGAAAGAGTCAAAACGGGACAAAAAGGTTTTATTCACGCGCAATCCTTGGAGAGAGCGGACAAGTACACTTATGTGGTAAAAGAGGACTCCCCAATTATTAAAGACAACGGGCTTGAGGACATGGGAGTTGTGGCCTTAAAACCTGTGATGGCGAACGGACAATTTTTAGCCCAAAAATGCTGTTCTGAAGCGGAATTTGATCCGAATAGGCCAAAGATTCTTGCTCCAAAAGAGAAATGTTTTTTGAAACACCAATTTAAAATCATAAGCTCCAAATCCCAAGAAAATGCCAGAATTAGTTTGGACGCCGCTTCTTGCGCCGTCGCCAACACCTTGGCGCCGTTTGAAAACGACAGCAAGGGAGACATCACGGCCATGTTGAATTTTTTGAAGTTGGCGAGCGGGGAGTCGCAAGTCGGTTTTAATTTGGACAAACTTGAGACGCTGGATTCCCGAGGACTGGTAAAAGTCCCTCTGGACTACGAGAGCTTTGACGGAAACGGCATGAACGGGCCTTTTGGATCTTATCATTACAACTCTGACAACCGGGGAGCCCAAGACGTTTACGCCAAACCATACAGCGCCTGCGCTTTTATGGAAGTTTTAAAAAACCATCAAAAGCGTTGCCAAGGCTATGGATGTCAAACTCAGTTTGGGAACTTGTATCATCCAAAGAGTTGGGGCGCCCATGAAACTCATGGAGACGGCGAGTGCATAGACGTCAGGCCTCTGCGCGTTGACAACACTCAATACTCCTTAACCCATCAAAATCCAATTTATGATCGGGAAAAAACCAGGGAGCTTATCGAGTTGTTTAAAGAAGCCGGCGCCACCACTATTATTTTTAACGATCCTCAAATTCAAAGAAACGACCCGGCGGTCGCGAGGTATCCGGGACACGACAATCACATCCATTTGTGTTTGCCCGCCGATAGCGCAAAAGTGCAAGCGACTTGTCGCGACGGTCTGGATTAAAAGAAGGCAGGCCCGAATTCACGGGCCTATTTTTGATCTTCTGTCTCGGATGAGAAAAAGAAGAGTCGGTTTTAAGCTATAGAACGTAGCTCAAGGTTTGCCTTTAACGAATCCAAAGTTGTTTGAAATTCGGCTAATGTGGGAAGATTGCCAAAATGCGTGTTGTCGTTGGAATTCATGGCGATGAAGTCGTAAATTTCAATGGGCGTTGAAGCCTCTCTGTCTTTTTGAAAACATCTCCAATAAGTCTTTCCAGTTTGTCGGTAGTTTTCGAAGACGCTTTTTATAACCTCTTCTTTTGTTTTTACTCCCACTCCCCGGACATTGTTTTCCGGACCGAGCTCCAAATACCAAATCTTGTAATCATGTTTTTTGGAAGGGTGTTTGTGGGTTTCCACGGCGACTGCTAAATACATGGGCGAACCTCCTTGGTCTCTCTGGTCTTGGGTTTTCCTTTTCCCAAAAATTGTGTATGCGCGTCCTGCAAATTAAGTTGGGCCAAAACTCCTTCCATGGATTTGCGGGCCCCAACTTTTCAGCTTCCCTGCTGATTGAAAGCATATCGCGCGCCAGGGGCGCCCGCACTGTTTTTAGGATTACAAATTCTTGCGCCCAAAATAGAAAATGTTAGAAAGCCGGTGTCAAAGCGCCTTTGGCTCGCCCGCGTTAATTTCTAAGCGCAAGGAATCGTTAAAGTACGCTCTGTGACTTGCATGAGGAGATTTTAACCTTCGCTTTGCGCGCAAAATTTTTCCTCTTGATCCTTTTCATTTTTGCGCTTGCGCCCTTTAACGGCCAAGCGCTTAATATTATTTACATGCCTCCGGCTTTGCTTTAACATTTTTGAAAAAGGCAAATACTTGGCAAACTCCAAAGCGTTGTTACTTTCTTCAATAAAAATGGCGGTGGCGACTTTCTGCAGCCGTATTTTTGGGTTGGTCCGAGAGCAGGTGTTGGCCTTTATGTTTGGCGCCAGCGGCATGACCGACGCGTTTTACGTGGCTTTTAGAATTCCCAACCTGTTGAGAGATCTGTTTGCGGAAGGAGCTTTCTCGGCCGCTTTTGTTCCGACTTTTATTGAGTGCAAAAGCGAAGACAAGGAAAGCGCCAGGCGCCTGTTGTGGTCGCTTTTCATATTTTTGACCTTGGTCACTCTTTGCATTTCCGCTTTGATTATTTACTTCGCTCCGGAAATTATCTCCCTGTTCGCTCCGGGATTTGAAGAGGACACTGAAAAATTCGCGGTCACTGTCGGCCTGACCAGAATTATGGCCCCGTTTTTAACCTTTGTTTCCATGGCCGCTCTTTTAATGGGAGCCTTAAACTCTTTAAAAGTTTTCTTTATTCCCGCTTTGGCCCCGGCTTTTTTTAATGTAACGATGATTCTATGCATGATCTTTCTTCCCTCGTGGCTGACTCTCAAGGAGCTGCCTCCGATCTACGCTTTAGGCGTTGGGGTTTTTATTGGGGGACTTGTTCAGGCTTTGGTTCAAATCCCGCTCATTGTGAAACTCGGATTTAAACCGATCTGGCCTAGGGACGGTTTTCATCCCAAAACCAAAAAAGTGCTAAAACGGCTTGGACCGGGACTTATTGGTTTCGCCGCCACTCAAATCAACCTTATTGTTAACACCATACTGGCCACCGGCACTGTGGTGGGCGCGGTCTCTTGGCTGAGCTACGCCTTTAGGCTCTTTCAATTGCCGGTGGGAATCCTTAGCGTTTCGATTGGAAACGCGAATCTTGCGCATTTTGCCACCTCTTGGAAGGAGGGAGAAAAAGAAAAAGCCAAAGAATTGATTCAAAGCAGTTACCTGACTTCCTGGGTGGTCATTTTGCCGGCCATGCTTGTCTCCATTCTTTTTGCCAAGGAAATTGTTCATGTTCTTTTTGAAAGGGGAATGTTTGACGCCCGCTCCACTTTGATGACTTCCAAGGCCTTGATTTGGTACGCCGCCGGCCTGCCGTTTTACGGAATCTATAAAATATTTGTCCCGGCTTTTTACACCATTGACCGTCAAAAAATTCCGGTTTACTGCTCTATCTTTTCCATCGCTTTTAATATCGTGTTTTGCGTTTTGTTGACTCCCATTTATGGATTTGAAATTTTGGCCCTTGGAACCAGCCTTTCAATGTTTTTAAATTCATCGGCGCAAACTTTGATTATGAAGAAAGACTTGCAAATGAAATTGGCGAGATTTTTTAATTTAAGATTGTTTAAGGTTTTTCTGGCGGCTGGCGTTGTCGCGATCTTTGCTTGGCTAATCAAACCCCTCGCTCCTTTTTATCAGCTTAATTTCTATGGCAAGCTTGGCTATCTTTTGATAGCCTTTGTCTTTGTGTTCAGCCTTTATGCGTTGTTTCTTTTTGTCTTGGGGGAAAGAAGCGTTGTGTTGAAAATTCTAAACAAAATCAAAAATAGAATGAGTTAAATGCGGGTTTTTCTAAAGAAATAAATCAAATATTCTTGTAGGATCGCTTTTTATTGATGTAGACTGATTATGAATTTTATTTAAAAAGGACATCATATTATGCGAACTGACTTTAACACGCTAATGGCCTTGGCGACTCACACCATTAATCATCTGAAACAAGATGATTTGATCGAGTACGCAGCCGACCAAAGAAGCGCTTTGATCGAGGCGTTGGCAACCGAGTTGGGGGTGAGCTTTTCAACCGACGAGGACATAAGAGATCAGGCCATTGAAGAAGTTGAAGAAAAGTTCGGGCTTGAAGAAATTCCCGAAGACATCACAGAAACGGAAATGTTCAACCACGCCAGAAAAGAAATCATTAAATCGTTTCAGGGCGAGAATATTGGCGGCCTCTATATGGTGGAGTCCCTGCATAATGTGGCAAAAAGAGTCAAAGACTTCCTTTTGACCTGCGATCTCGTGGAGGAAGTTTACAGCTCCGACGAGGAGTTGATTGAATTTTTGGTCGCTTCTGTTCGCAAATTTAATCCTAAATCTCAATTCTAAATAAGTCCCTGAAGTCTTTTTCTTCAGGGCTTTAATTTCAAACACTTATTCCCATTAAGAATTTTTATCAACTTGCCGACAAGCACTTGAAAGGGAAATTTTTCCCGACTCAAACAGTTTTGTTTAATGAGTTAAAATTAAACAAGGACAAAGTTTAACTCTACTTAGGTGAGTATTATGATTAAGGGAATTCAGTTAGTATTTATTGTTTTGCTTTCTTCCAGTTGGGCAATGGCGGGCACCACAGACCGGCTCATTTCCATTTGTCAGCAGTTGGGAGGAGCTTATGAAATTGTTGAAAGGTCCTATGATCAGCAGAATAATAAAAACTGCTACAAGATAAAATGCTCTCTGAGCGAAAACGCAGATCAAGTCACGGTGGCGGAGTTGAAACAATCATTCCCCGGCGGCAGCGGAAGTTTTGTAGGGGGCTGGAAAGACTATTGTGAAGACGCCAAAAGCGATGAAGACATCATAAGAGACGCCACTGGCGGCTCTTACACTATTGAGGGCCGCGGGCAAGTCAGCTATGACGTCTGGGCGGCAATTTGCGGTGAAGACGGTTCAAGATGCCGTTTAGACGGCGGCGTGTGGGTGCAACTTGGCGGCAATGGAAACGGCAACGGCAATAACGGAAATGGCAATAACGGAAATGGCAATGGCAGCCGCAATGGCGGGGGCTATTACACCCACGTGGAAGGCAACACTAGATTTAGATGCGCTTCCGATCAATCCATTGAAGACTGCATTGGAAATGACGCCAATATTATAGTTTCCAGACACGGCGGCGGCAGAGATTGCGTCGATTGTTCTAGCGGCGGCAGAAGGGGCGGAGCTTACGGCGTTCTTAGCGGAGTCGCGGAAGTGGCGGGAGCTGTCTTGCCTCCTGTGATGGGATATCTTGGAGTAAGAGCTCAATCTGACGCTTATCTTGGAGCCAATCAAGCTTGGGCGGGAGCCGCGGGCACCGGTTTTGAGCAGTGTCAATTGATGCAATCAAATTATGTGGACGGTTATTATAATAATGTTCAAAACCAAAGAGATTATGTTTCAAGCAATTCGCTTCCCGATCAAACTTTCGAGACAGAACCTGGAAGCATGCCTAACTGTAACGGCTATCAATTAAATCAATTTGCCGGCGGAATGGGCTTTATGGGCAACGGCATGGGCGGCTTTGGCAATCCATGGGGCGCGGCCGGTTATAGTCCGGGCTTTATGGGTGGAATGTA
>JBBDND010000012.1:0-8260 GCA_040877865.1 Bacteriovoracaceae bacterium
ACCGCTATGCCTTCCAAACTTTTCCCCTTTTTAAATGCGCAAAAATTAAAAATAAAAAGATCAACAAGTTATAGACATCTGTTTTATCGATCCACACCCCGGAGCTGATAATTTTTTCTTTTGAAAGTGTCATAGCAAGCCCGGAAGCCAAAGCAAAGCCAATGAAAATATTAAACCATTTAAATACTCGATTTTTCTTTTTTATCACGGTTGTTTTAATTTTTTTTAAATCAATGTTTTCTATAGATAAATTAAAAAGAGCAAGCATAAAAAATAAAGACAACGCCAAGGGCGCGGAATGGTAGATTAACAAGTTAACCATAATCACCAAGGCAAACGAAAAATCCAAATATCGATTTAGTTTTTTGTTTTTTACAAAGAAAGCCGCGACTCCAAGCAATGACAATAAAACAGGCGATATCAAATCTATCAAAATAAAATCCTCGCCGCTAATGCCACTGTCAGCCCGACGTTTATATACTTCTCCAAGTGTCTCTTTATCAGGTTGGAGCTGACAGATATGATTTCAAACTTTAAAAGACTCATTAAAATCTCCAGGGCCACCGCTCCCAAAACAACAAAGGCCAAAGCTTCCAGCTTTAAGTTTTCCCATCCCTTCATGAAAAAGAAAGATAAAAGTAAAAAGTTAAGGCCTAGGCGAGTGTTTATGGCGACATGCCTTTCATAGTGGGAACTATTTTCGCCAAGAGCGTAAAGTTTTTTAAAAAAGGTAAAAATTAACGCCTGGCTAAAAATAAAAATCAAAATGTCCGCGGCCTCAAGATCAATGGCGCTTTCAATTAGGCTAAGACCTGTAAAAAAAAGGATCATTGATGTAAAAGAGAAAAAGGCTAAATCCAAATATGACGACCAGTTAAGTCTCTCAGACTCGGCTAACAGGTAAAACAAGCGGATAAATAGAATTAAACTAGAATAAATCATCAAACAAAAAAGTAGGTTTTCAGTCGAATCCTTGGCTCCCAAATTGTCAAACACCGACACGGTATAGCTAAAAATGAAAAGGTTAGCCGAGGCGCAAAAACCTCTTAAAATAAATCCCTCAAATCCGATTTCCTGTCTATTCCAAAAAAGTCCTCGAAGGTAACTTTTTAAATAGTTGGCGTTGGCAAAGGGGACCATATTTTGCAAAGGGGACCTGTTGGCCAGCTTTATTACAGACACGGCAAAATCAACCGCCATAGGCAAGAAAATTGACAAAACAACCGCAAAAACAAAATGCTTCATTTCAATCATTTCTCTCCCATTTCACCAAATTTCCAAAACCAATAAGCGATAAAATTAGAAAGACCAGGCTATGGTCCAATTTTGATTGAGCCAAATACACGTGGTTAAACAGCAAGAGCGCCATAACTAGCTGACTTAAACCAATAAACACGTTTTTATATAGCGGAAAAGAGTCAACTAAAAATGGCTTTCTAGCGCTTTTACGAACGGGTTTGAGAAAACACCACGCAATTAAAAATGAAAAGGCGCTCAATAGGCAAAAGCGCAAAAGTAAAATTTTAACATCCATGTTAATAACTTTTTTGTAGTATTAGTTATATAGAGTAGCCAATAAAGTGTATAATGCAAAACTAAATTAAAAAGATATGCCCATGCAAATGAACTTAGCCACAAAAATTGCCAACTGGCGCCAAGAGGCAAAAAGCGACATTTTTTCAATAAACGGTGTCACTGACGAACAGTGGCTGCTGCTTTTTCATTTTTTTATAAGATCAGAAATTAAAGCCAACCAACAGCATCAAGTATTTGTTTTCGAGAAAGAGGAAGACGCCGAAAAGTTCTATTCATTATGCAAGGAGCTGCGCCCGTCTCTCTACTACCCAGACCTGGGACAAGGAGCCTTCAGCGGGGTCTTTTGTTCAGAAAGAGCTCTTACTGAACGGTTGCTAACTTTAAACAAGATTCACAATTCAAACGAAGGCCACTACATAGCCACAACCCTAAGCGCTTTGCGCTTAAAAACGCCACCCTCTGATTTCTTTAAGCACAACGCTTTTAAGCTCAAAATCTCCGACATTATACCCCCTGAAGATCTGGCCCAAAGACTGGTTGAAATGGGTTACTCTTCCGCTCCCACCGTGGAAGAAGAGGGAACCTTCAGCAAAAAGGGAGAAATATTTGACATATTTCCGCTTTCCGGAAGACCTTTTCGCATCCATTACTTTGATGAAATGATTGAAGAAATCTATGAAATTTGCCCTGACACCTTGCGCACCCTTCGAGACAAACCTAAAGAGGAAGCCGACATATTTCCGCTTGCCGGCTCCGCCTTAACGGATGAAAACATCACCACATTTAGAGCGAATTTGCCAAGGCCTCCGTTCAACTTCAAGCATCAAAAGCTCATGCGGCAAGAGTTGTTGGAAAAGTTGGACAATCATTCCTTTTTCCCTAATTTTCCCCTTTTTTTTCCTCTACTTTTTAAGGAAAGCTCAACACTGTTCACTGAATTAAAGGACGCGAGCCTTTTTCATTTTTTTAACTTTGAAGAGGCTCAGAAAAGCTTTGCTTTGATGTTGGAAGAGTATAACGAAGCCTACGATCTTTCCCAATCGGACCAGGACTCCCAGGAGTTGCTCCCGTCGCCCAAATTGCTCTATTCCGAACGAGATCCCGAGGAGCTTGACTCCCTTCATATTAACGACGTTCATTTCGGCGCCAGCTTTGAGCAAGACTATCAAAACTCTGTCGCTATTGGCGTCGAGCCCATAAAAACTTACATAAGCCGCAATCACATTGTTTCTACAAAACACAACAAACAAGAGTTTATTCAATCCCTGATAAAGACGATTCTCAACGAAAAGCGCGAGAAAAACATTTGGATTGTTTACAAAAACGATTCCGCCCTTAAACAAATCAAAAACGTTCTAGAGCCATTTCTTAAAGCGCCTTTGCCAAATATTCGTTTCTTGCATTTCGATTTAACAGAAGGTTTTATCTACAAAAATGAAAATTTATTCTTTGTGGGAGAATCCGACTTCTTCATACACAAATCGCAAAAAACAAAAAAAAGGGCCAATCGAAACAACGATGTCTTTGCCGAACAATTATCTTCTTTAATCGCTGGAGACTATGTTATTCACAAAGAGCACGGCGTTGGTCGTTACGCTGGAATTGAAACAATTGAGCTTGGGAAACAGAAGGGCGATTTTATTGTTCTTGAATACGCCGACAACGACAAAGTGTATGTGCCTGTCTACAAACTTGATCTTGTGCAAAAACACTCCAATTCTCAAAGCAACGTCAAACTTGCCAATTTAAAGTCCAAAAAATTCGATCTCGAAAAAGCCAGAGCGTCAAAATCCGTCAAGAAACTAGCCTTCGACCTGCTTGAGCTCCAGGCAAAAAGAGAATTAAAAAAGGCTTTCAATTCTCCCCCCCCGACGAACTATTCAGAGATTTTGAACAAAAGTTTCCTTTTCAAGAAACTGAAGATCAAATCAAAGCCATTGAAGACGTCATTGAGGACATGACCAACCCCCGGCCGATGGATAGGTTAATATGCGGAGACGTTGGGTTTGGAAAAACGGAAATAGCCATGAGGGCCGCGTTTAAGGCGGTTTTAGATCATAAACAAACGGCGATTTTAGTTCCGACAACAGTGCTTGCTTTTCAACATTACAACACCATGACCGAAAGATTTAAAGATTTTGCCGTTAACATCGAATTTGTGTCGCGCTTTAAAAGCGCAAAACAAACATCCGATATATTTCAACGACTGCGGGAAGGAAAGATAGACATCCTAATAGGAACTCATAAAATTTTGTCGGAAAAAGCCGTCTTTCACGACCTGGGTTTGCTCATCGTGGACGAAGAACAAAGATTTGGCGTGGGACACAAAGAAAAATTAAAATCTTTAAAAGAAAATATCGACTGTCTCACAATGACCGCCACCCCAATTCCAAGGACATTGCAAATGTCGTTTCTGGGGATAAAAGACCTGTCTCTAATACAGACAGCTCCTCCAAAAAGGCGCTCGATTAAAACTTATTTAATCAAAGAGGATCCAAGCACCATTCAAAAAGCCATTCAAAAGGAGCTTAAGAGAGGAGGGCAAGTATTTATCGTGCACAACAAGGTTAAGGACATTGAAGAGTACACCCACAAGATTAAGCAACTTGCTCCTGAGGCTAAAACAATTTTTGCCCACGGCCAAATGCCTGAAAAGGAACTCGAAAAAAGAATCACAAGTTTCTACGAACACAAACAAGATGTTCTAGTTTCAACAACCATTATAGAATCCGGCATTGACATCCCATCGGCGAACACAATGATTATAGACAGAGCGGACACCTACGGGCTCTCGCAGCTACATCAATTGCGAGGGCGCATCGGTCGCTCGGACAAAAAGGCCTACGCCTATTTTGTTATTCCCCACAACAGAACTCTGTCGGCAGTCGCGGTCAAAAGGCTTAAGGCCCTTCAAACTTACGCTGAAATGGGAGCTGGCTTTTCCTTGGCCACCTCCGACTTGGAAATAAGGGGATCTGGAGACATTCTCGGAGGAGAACAATCCGGGCACATCGCCAACATAGGGCTGGAGCTGTACATGGAGCTTTTGCAAGAAGCCATAGCTGAGTTAAAGCATGAAAAAACGGAAAGGAAAAAACCTGTTGAGATTCAAACTCCCTTTCACGCCGTCATACCAAATGATTATATTTCGGACACGGGATTGAGGCTCAAATATTACAAGCGCCTTTCCAACGCTTCCACGCTAGAAAGCTTGCAACTCATTATTGATGAAATGAACGACATCTACGGATTGAGCCCGCAAAGCGCGGCGAATCTTTTTGTCATTCTAGAATCCAGAATTCATTTTGCGAAGGCCTTGGCCAGTTCAATAAAGGTCAATTCCAAGCAAATTATTATCAGCTTTGACCAACAAGAAGTTGAGCAAAACGTTCAAGCAAGGAATAAGATAATTGATTTTTTTATGCAAAGGCCAAAAGTCTATAAACTCAACGCGGACTTTAGCGCTAATTGCCGCTTTAAGGACTCTGTGAGCCCTGATACACTATTGGAGTTTTCAAAATATATTGCGCAGCAAACAGATCCATGTTAGCGTTTTTATTAAAATAGCCCTATAAAAACTTTTTGCGATAGGAACAAAAAATGAGAATTATCTTAACCTTCGTTTTGCTTTTAAACATGAGTCTTTCCTTTTCACAAGAAAAAGACCCTGTTGTGGCGGTTGTAAATGGCAAGGAAATCAAAAAGTCCACATTGTATAAATATCATCGAGACAATTTAAGCTTTGTTAAGTCTAATAAAAAAGTCACACTTCAAAGCTCGCTGGACGACTTAATCAATCGCATTATAGGCATCGACAAGGCTAAAAAGAACAAACTGCACAAAAATCCTCAAGTCATAAAGAAGATGAATGACATTTTGTATCACGCCCAAATATCAAAAGACCTCGAGGGCGAGCTTAAAAAAATTAAAGTAAGCGACAAAGAAGTGGCGCAATATTACAAAGACCATCCCGAGTACCGCACGGCGCAAATACTCTTCAGACTGCGTACGGTTCCCAGCGAAGAAGAGGTGAAAGAAACTTTTGAAAAAGCCGTTAAAATTCACAACGAAGTGACCAAGAAGCCCGACTCTTTTTTAGAATACGCCGCAAGGTTTTCCCAATCTTCCAACGCTGTTGACGGCGGAGACTTAGGGTATCAACCTCACACCAGGTTGACGCCGGAGTATTATGAAAACATTAAAGGGAAAAAACCGGACACCATTACCGCACCGTTCAGAACCCAGTATGGAATACATATCGTAAAGATTCTTGGCTCTAAAAACGCTGAACAGATCAACAAAGACATGTACAAGAAGATCATTTATGATATGAAACGAGACAAAATGATTGAAAACTATTTTGCCGGATTGCGAAAACAGTCAAAAGTGAAGGTTGTTAAAAAACATCTTAAATAATGAAGCGTTTTATCTTACTTTTTTCTCTGTCGGCTTTTTTAGCTCTTCCAGGTCACGCCAAGCTGCTAGACAAGATAGCCGGCGTCATCAATGACAAGGTCTACACTCTTTCGGAAATTAAGCGCATTCAAAACACCTTGGCGGCAAGAAAAGAGATTTCCCCCCTCATTTATAGCAAACAGACATACACAGAAAAAGAAATATTGAAGCTACTGCATAACATGTTCATAATTAAGGACAAGCTTTCAGAGTTGGGTTTTGTGGTAAGCGACGACAGTGTCGAGTCCAGGATAAACGAGACAGAAAGGAGGCTAGGGCTTAAACGAGAAGACCTTTTGAACTTTCTTGATACAAAAGGAATCACTTTTAACGAATATTTTGAACTCATCAGAGAAGCCATGGAGTATAATATATTCAACAGCAGAATTATAGCTCCCCTAATCAACATTACAGACCAAGAAATCAAAAACTACTATTATAGCCTCAAGTCTTCAAACCAGGCCCTGTCGTTCAATTACGATCTTGTCGATTTTTATCTGCCAGAGGATAAAATTATTGAATCTGAAAAAAAACAAATGCCGGCGTACCTCGAAGAATATCAAAAAACCGGCAATCTTCCCGCCACTTTCAGGGATATTGAAACCGCCGCTCTTGGAAGGGTTAGCGGTGAAGATTTGCCCAAAGACCTTTCCCAATTGTTAAAAGAAACGGATGAAGGAGCTTTTTCAAACACATATGAAAAAGACGGTCTGACTCACGTGTTCTTTGTAAAGAGCAAGGACTTAACCGAATCACAGAACTTTCTCAAAATGAAAGATCAAATTTATAACGAACTTTTTCTTAAAAGATCGGAGAAAGTCATAGACGGCTGGTTTTCGAGAGAAGCGTTTAATTATTATATTTTAGAGAATATCTAAAATGATTCGTGTAAGTCAAGGCCACCAGAGAGGTGTTGGTCTTGAAATATTTCTTAAGGCTTTTCTCTGCCTTCCTCAAAAAAGCCAAGAAAAATTTATATTATATTGCGATAAATTCGCCTTGAAAGACACTTTACAAAGACTAAACCTATCGGGCGAGCTGGCAAAAAACCAGCTCAGCTTGTTAAACTCAAGGCTTACACTTAAGCTTGTGGAAGAGCGACTTCCTTTAACTACTGAGGCGCTTTTCGCGAGCCTTGACGACATGTCTCCCCAGGACATCCTTTTAACTCTGCCAAGCTCAAAAGACCAAATTACATCCCGCTCCGGCGCTCCTTTTAAAGGACACACCGATTTTTTAAGAAGCGCGTATTCTGACCCCGATATAACAATGAATTTTTTGGCGCCTCGATTAACAGTCGCTTTGCTTACGGATCACATCGCTTTGCGCGAAGTTGAACAAAACATTACTAGAGAGTCTATTGAGCGAAAAATTTCTCTAACGATTCGAGAGATCAAGCCTATAAGAAATATAGATCAAGTGTTTTTTTCAGGAGTCAATCCCCACTGTGGAGAAAACGGCATCATCAGCGGTTTTGACAAAGTCATTGGCGAGGGAATAGATCTTTTGCGGCCCCAATTCCCCCATATAAAATTTTACGGGCCCTTCGCGGGGGACACCGTTCTTTTTAATCAATGCTCACCCAACAACCTTTTTGTTTTTGCTTCTCACGACCAAGGATTGGCGCCTTTTAAACTTATGAACGGGCTCACAGGAATAAATCTCACCCTAGGATTGCCGTTTAAAAGAGTCAGCGTGGACCACGGCACCGCCTTTGATCTTTACGGGTTAAACAAGGCAAATTATCAAGGGATGCTGTATCTTATGGATGAAGCGATTAAATGGACATAAATTCAAAAAAAAACCCCGCATTCACGGGGTCGGTTTTTTAAAAATTTAAAGTTTTAATTTCTAAGCTATTTTACCGGCCAAAGTAAAGGCGATAACAAGAGCGTAAATAACAAGTGATTCGATAAGAGCCAAACCAATAATCATTGGTGTTTGGATTTTTGCCTGCGCGCCTGGGTTTCTGGCGATGCCTTCAAGAGCGGCGGCTGCGGTTCTGCCTTGAGCCATAGCTCCACCAAAGCCCACAATTCCAAGAACAAGGGCGGCTGACAAAGCGTACATTGAGTTAGCGTCCATTTTTTTTCTCCTTTAAAAGTTAAATTACCGCTTAATGATCACCATGATCGTGGTGCTCAACAGCGGTTCCTATGTAAATCATTGTTAACAAGGTAAACACAAAAGCTTGAATCAAACTGACAAAGATGCCAAGCGCGAAAAAGGGAACTGGAACCAAGTAAGGAACAAGGTCGGAAAAGATGGT
>JBBDND010000013.1:0-8221 GCA_040877865.1 Bacteriovoracaceae bacterium
CGATTTTAGCGGATAACCGGAATCTTGGAGTGTTTCCACCACCTTGGTTTCCGCGTTTTTAACAAAATCATGATCCAAAGTTCTATTGGGATCTTCAAAAGTCACAGAGATAGTGACCGCGTTCTCTGTAGCGCTCAAATCAAAGACATCAACGATTCTTTTATCCGTTAATTCCTTCAGTTTTACCCTTTTTAAGGCCTCCAATACAGAGGCGGCGGGTTTTGCCTTGTTCACCAACACGGTGCAGTCAAAAGTGGAAACAGGAAACTTCGATATGGGGTGGTACTTGTCCCGGTCCTTCATCTCCCTGCCCATAAAATCCGTGAGGTCCATAACGGCAAAAGAGAAAAAACCTTTAGCTTTAAAAGATTTTAAAGTTAAAGGGTGAACAGAAGCCAATACGCCTTTGAATTTCCCCATCACCCTAGCGTTCAGATATTCATGAGGGTGAACGCCGCTCCAGTTTTTATCCAATGCTTCGTTTTTAAATTTGCCGGTGTCGGCGCAAAATTCAAAAGGGATGTTTAAATAGTTCAAAAGCTTTTCCGTTTTGTTTATCAGCTCTAAAAAGGGTGTTTGTTTTTTATTGAAAACTCCAATCAACAACTGATGGTGCTCTTGCGCGAAATTCTTTTCATCCGGCAAATAGCTTCTGCCCATTTCAAAAAAGGAAAAGCGCTCAAATCGCTTGGCGTTTTCGGCAACCACATTCAATGCGCTCGGAACAAGACTCGGTCTCATTCGATCGGCGTCCTTGGAAAGAGCGTTTACCAAAACCAGTTCTTCATTCAGAGTCGGCCAATCGGCTTTTTCCAAAAGTTTTTTGCCAACCAATGGATAAGTTATCACCTCCAGGGCTTCGCCCTTTAAACTCAAAAAGTCTTGGGCTTTTCTGGAGAGCTTTTTGGCGGGCTCGAATTTTGTAGCCGTAAGCTCGGTCAAAGGCGCCACGGGGTTGATATTGTCGTAGCCAATCATCCTGCCGACTTCTTCGACAAGGTCAGCTTCATTTTCGATGTCTTTAGTGGTTCTATAAGTTGGAATGGAGACCAGCAATTCAGCCGCATTTTTTTCAATTCCAAAGTCCAAGCTTTTAAAAATTGATTCCAACCTTTCCTGGCCGACTTCATAACCTAAAACTCTTTCAATCTTTTCTCTGGATGTGGCGATTTTTAGCTGTTTTGTGTCTTCCAAGTTTTTTCCGTCATACTCCGGCTTGCCAACAACTTTGGCTCCTGGGCACAGCGAAAGGATCAACTCCAGCGTTCGAAGCAAAGTCCTGTGACACTGAAGACTGTCCAAAGATTTTTCATAGCGCTGGGAGGAGTCGGACCTCAACCCCAAACGGGTGGAAGTGGTTCTGACTTCGTCCGCTTGCCAGTTGGCCACTTCGATAAAGATTTTGGAGGTGTCTCCGCTCACGCCGCTATTCAAACCGCCCATAATGCCCGCCAAAACCAAAGGTTTTTCGCGGTCGCAAATCACAGTGTCGCTTGGAGCCAGTTGTCTCTCAACTTCGTCCAAGGTGGTGAAGCTCTCTTCTTTGCCAACGCGTTTTATGTGAATCACATTGTCTTTAATCAACTCGCGATCAAATATGTGCAAAGGGACCCCAAGCTCAAGCATGACATAGTTGGAAATATCGACAATATTGTTGATGGGTCGCAGGCCCGCGGCTTCCAACCTGTTTTTCATCCATAATGGACTCTCTTCGACTTCCACCCCGTCAACAGACAATCCCCAGTAGGCCAGGCAGCTTGAGTCTTTTTCAACCTTTGGCGCGATGGGACTTTTGGACGAGTTGAAATTTGATTCAAGTTTTTTCGCCCAGTCATCGGAAAAAGGATTTTTCAGCTCTTTTTCGTAAGCGGCGGCGAATTCTCTGGCAATTCCGTAATGCCCCCAAAGATCAGGCCGGTGAGTCAGCGACTTGTTGTCCACGTCCAAAACAATGTCGGCCTCCACTCCCAGATTCTCCAGCATGCTCTGGCCAACCGGAGCGTCTTCAGCCAGCTCCATGATTCCGCTTGAGCCGGCGCCCAGTCCCAGTTCCACCTCGGAGCAAAGCATCCCTTCCGACAAAACCCCTCGTATTTTCTTGGGCTCCAACGTCAGGCCGTTTGGCAAAGTCACTCCGATGGGAGCGTAAGGGATTTTCAGACCAACTCTTACGTTTGGAGCTCCGCAAACCACCTCTTTGGTTTCTTTGCCGCCAAAATCAAAAGTCACAAGATTTAACTTGTCGGCTTCTGGGTGCTGTCTGATTGATTTGATTTGAGCGACTTTTATTTCTTTTAGATGGGAAAAGGTCGTTTTGACTTCTTCCACCTCGGCGGTGGTCATGGTAAAAGCGTTGGCCAAGTCGTCGGCTTCAAGCGCTGGCAGTTCCACAAAGTCTTTTATCCAATTGAGTGAAATTAACACGCGTTATCCTTTTTTATTTATTCTTTATTCTAATATGCCGAAAATTGTTTATTGAATCTAAGGTCTCCTGAGTGCAGATGGCGTATGTCCTCGATGGCGTGTCTCACCATCACCAAACGATCAAGACCCAAGCCGAAAGCGAAGCCGTTGTATTGTTCGGAGTCTATGCCTCCGGCCTTTAAAACATTGGGATGAACCATCCCGCAAGGCAAAAGCTCAAGCCAACCGCTGTGCCTTGACTCTCCCCTTTTGGGCTTTTTCCAGCGAATGTCCAACTCAAAACCAGGTTCGACAAAAGGAAAAAATCCAGGCCTCAGACGCACTTCCATGTCTTTTTTAAAAATTTCTTTCAAAAGGGTTTTCATAAAGTATATCAAGTTGCCCACAGTGATGTCCTTGCCCACCATCATGCCCTCCAATTGATGAAAGCACATTTCGTGGGTGGCGTCGGTTCTTTCGCAGCGGAACACTTTTCCAGGGCCCACAAATTTAAATGGCGGCTTGCGCGACTCCATGCCTCTGACCTGAATGGTGGAGGTGTGGGTTCTTAAAAGGTGTTTTTTGTCTTCAAACCAGAAAGTGTCCTGCATGTCGCGGGCGGGATGGGTTTCGGGAATGTTCAAAGCTCCGAAGTTGTGCCAATCGTCTTCGATGTGCGGCCCGTCCAAAACTTCAAAGCCCATGGATTGAAATATGTCTTCAACTTCCCTTTGAATTTGGTGGACGGGATGTATGCCTCCGCTTGCCAACCCCCTGTCCAACACGGAATCGGTGAGGGAGAAGTCGATTTTATTTTGGGCCAGTTTTTCATTCACTTCTTTGATTTCGATTTCTTTTAGCTTTTCCTGGACCTTTTTCTCGATTTCTTGTTTAACTTCGTTGGATTTTGGGCCGATCTCTTTTCTTTGTTCCGGGGTGGCGTCTTTCAAAGATTTTAAAATCTCGGAAAGAGCTCCCTTCTTGCCAATGTAGGAAGATTTCAGGTTTAAAATATCCGCTTGCTTGTCCGCCTTCTCTATTTCCGTTTTAAAGCGCTCGAAAAGAGAATCAATTTTTTCCAACATGTCGCGTCCTAATTTATTCGTTCTATTTTGTTCTGGGTAAGAAAATCAGGGGCAAGCCTATCAAACGGGAAAAAGTAAGACAATGCGCCTAAACAAAAAAAGGACCCGAAGCGGGTCCTTTTTATGAATAAACAAGATTTAAATTTTTAAAGGCAAAAGCCTTTTGAAGATCATAAATGTGAATGTCAAAAGAAACCAAGCGAATGCCGCCTCTAAGACTCCAACGCTAAGGCCCCAATAAAACCTCCCGAAAAGCTCCAAACCTTCACTTGCCAAGCTCCCGCCCGCAAGCGACCCGTTCGTTCCAAAGAGCGCCATCCACAGTGGCGCTCGAAGGCCAGAGACTTTTACACCGCTTCGGCAGTCTTCAACTCTTGCGCCGCTGGCAACTCGCGCGCCTTAAGCGTTTAGAGCGAAAACTTTGTTCCCAAGCGCTTTCGCGGCTTGGTTACCCTTTCCACGGGTTTTCGTTTCCTCGTTACATCCTCGTTACAGTGAGCAGAATAACCGGGCGCGGCATGCGCTCAAAGAAAATTATTAATTATTTTGAAAACAAACCTGGTCTCAAGGAGTTAAACAATTTGATCTTTTCAGAACACCTGTAGTCCGGATAGGTCCAGGGCAGAAAGTGATAACTTTTGTTCTCATATATGTAAGTCAGCTCCGCCCAAACGCCCTTTCTTAAATAAATTCTATGGGCGTAGGGTTTGCTGGTGGCAAGCAACACCTGCTCCTTCAAGATGACGCCAATGTCCATGTTGAGCGATCTTTTGCCGTCAACGGAGAATTCTTGCTCAAGTTCGTGGGACCAAAGCTTTCCCTCAATCAGCTCCTCTCTTTCGAAAAACTCGTTTGACCAAAAGAAAACTCTCTTTAAATTTTCGCCCATTTCTTTTGAATAATAATCCAGGGAAGGGTTGAATTTAGGAAACTCTTTGCCGGACAGTTTGTATCGCCGCCCCCACAGGTTCTGAACTGTTTCCAGCGCGAGCTCGTCCTGATTGAAAAGACAGCTTGTGAAAATCAAACCTTGATCGGCCTTGCGCAGTCTTGCCATTAACGTCCAAAAGAATGATAAAAGGCTTTTAACTCCTCTTGAGTGACGAGGGCGGTTCCCTTCTTGCTGACCACGACTCCTGAAGCGCAGTTGCCCACCCACGCGGCCTCTTCCAAATCGGCGCCGCTGACCAAAGCGGCGACAATAGCGCTAATGGCGGTGTCGCCGGCGCCTGAGACGTCATATACTTCTTTGGCGACAGTGGGTATTTTCCGGTACTTGCCGTCGCCTTTGGTGTCGATCATTCCCATGCCTTCAGATCCCAAAGTGACAATGATCTTTTCCAATTCAAGTTTTTCCACCAGCATCTGAGCGATTTTTTCAATGTCCTTTTCGCCGCTGCCCAACTGCTGGGCCATCAGCAAGCTTTCAAGCTTGTTGGGTTTTAAAAGAGTGGCGCCTTTATACCAAAGAGGAGGCGCAACCCGGGAAGGATCAATCGCAACCATTTTCCCCATGGCGCAGGCTTCTTTAATAAAAAATTGCGTCATCTGTTCAGTAAAGAAGCCTTTTCCGTAATCTTCCAAAATAAATGCGGAATGGTTGTCTTTGAACTCTTGGAATCTTTCTTTCAAGCGGCCGTAAACATCTTGGCCAATTCCCTCTTTAGTTTCATAGTCAACACGACAAATCTGTTGAATTTCAGTGACCACCCTTTCTTTAAAAGTAGTCATGCGCTTTTCATCTCTGACCAATCCCCAAGTTTTAAGTCCGGCCTCTTCCAACAGGTCCTCAAAAGTATTGGCGTTATTGTCGTTTCCAATTACCGAGCAAAGCGTTGAATTGACTTTTAAAGACTGCAAATTGTCTGAAACATTGGAGGCAAGACCAAGTTTGGTCCATTCTCTATTGACTTCCAAAACAGGCACAGGAGCCTCGGGAGATATTCTGCACACCTCTCCATAGGTGTACTTGTCCACTCCCACATCACCCAAAACCAAAATGGGATCTATTCGCTCAAAGTTCAGAAGAATTTCATTAAATCTTTTTTCACTAATCATTGCCCCTCCGCTGTCTTAAATCCTACAAGGAACGCGCGGCTTTGGGAAGATCATTTGAAAAGCTCTTGTCGCCGCTTATAGGCCTGAATCATTTGATTAATAGTTTCCTCAATGGTCAACGCCGATGTGTTGATAACAATGGCGTCCTCGGCTTTCTTTAAAGGAGCGGTTTCCCGGCGGGAGTCTTCTTGGTCTCTTTTTTCAATGTCTTTTTTTATTTGTTCCAAAGAAAGATCTCCCCCCGCTCCCTTTGCGCGCAGCTGCTTCAATCTTCGGCGAGCCCGAACATCGTTGTCGGCGGTGAGAAAGAACTTTAAAGCCGCGTTGGGAAAAATAACAGTGCCGATGTCCCGCCCTTCAAGAATGGAAGGTCTTTCTCTTGCCGCGTCTTTTTGAATTTTCGCCAAATATTCTCTCACCACCGGAAACTTTGAAATTTGGGAAGCAAGCCGGGAAACATGATGTTCTCTTATTTTTTGGCTAAGATCCTCTCCATTGATTTTTATGAGAACATCCTTTGACGGAGCGTATTGAAAATCGAGACTCTCAAGAAAGTCGCGAGCCTTCATTAAATCTTCATTGGACAGCGCCTGCCCGGAAAAATCGATGTCCAATTGATCAAGCTTGTACGCCAGAGCTCTAAACATTGCTCCAGTGTCTAAATAGGTAAAATTTAATTCATTGGCCAACAGTTTGGTGATGGTGGACTTCCCGCTGCCGCTTGGCCCGTCAATGGCGATAACTCTATCTTTAACTCTATCTTTCAAACTTGTCCTTCCGTCTTTCAAACTTGTCCTTTCTTTCTTTTTCTTAAAACCTTTCTTCCAACGCCGCTGAGGCAAGCTCCGACAAAAATTGAAAGTCTTTTTTTAACAAATCAACATTAAGTTTGTCCGGATGAAAAATCAACACCAACAAAGGATTGATTTTATTTTCAATCTTAAATCCGTTTTCTTTGTCCCCGTTTAAAGCCAAATGCTCTTGCTCGCTCCATTTTGGGTAACACTCCCCCGCTTGGGCCTCCATCACTAAAGAAAACGCCCAAAGCTCTTTTAAACTTAATTGGCGCAAACAATTTTCATGAGACAGGAATAGTTTTGCTTCTCTTTTGGGATCGTAATCGGATAGCTTGAGCGCCGATTTGCGCTCTTTGATGTTCTGAGCGAGAGCTCTTCGATTAAGCAAAGCTTTAAAAAGATCTTGATTGGCGCATTCAAGCTTGTTTCTGCAAGATTCAAGTTGATCGGCGCTCACAAGTTTAAATACTCTTGCTTAAGTATTGGTAGGCGTTTTCCACTTTTGTCAGATAAAGATTCTTCTGCCCAACTGGAAGCTTGTTTCTAAGTCTGTATCTCGTCCAGCCGGGGCCCATGTTATAAGCGACAGTGGCCAATTTGTGATTATGATTAAATTTCTTGAGCAAATATTTTAGATAAATGACCCCAAGTTCAATATTAACAAGCTTCATTTTAAAAAACTGAAGGTCGTTTTTAGAGATGTCCTTTTTAAAAAAGTAGTCAATATCCGCCATTTGATTTTCCACAACCAGCTTGTCTCCCCCGTTTCTATAACGTTTGTAGATCCAGGCTTTGGTTTTCGGCATTATCTGCATCAGTCCGCGCGCGCCCACAGAACTGGTGGCCGTGGGCACAAAGTGGCTTTCCGTCCACATAATAGACATAACCCAAAAAGGATCAATTTGATGCTTTTCAGAAAGCAGCAACACGGGTCTTATATATTGTTTTGCCCTTGCCCGCATATAAACCGGCAAAGAGGCGGCCATCTGTTTTTCAATAATATCCATTCTTTCTTTTTCTAAAAAGGCCAAGTCATTGAGAAAGAACCCCAAGGAAGTCGACTTAAAAGAGTATCTATCCTTCATATCGGAAATAAGATTCAAGTGTCGTTTTTTATATTCTTCCACAGGCACGGCGACTTCGAGCGCGGATTGGACAGCGGGGGGGTTGGAAAACAGCTTCAAATTCCTAAGATAAACGGAGTTTTCTTGAGAAAAAAAATAAAAGCTCCCGATCGCGGTCATAAAAGACAACACCAACAACTCGGGTGTTGACAATATCGAGGCAAGCCGCAATCTTGGAATAAAAAATGTGGGCGGGGTAAAGCGAAAGTCCCCTATATAACGCCTGATCGTTTCCATGGGACGTTTTCTAACGCGCTCTCTGGGAAAAAGTAAATAAAATTATTGTAATACGGCCTAAAATTACCGATGATTAGCGCCTAAGTTGTTACTTTTTTTGAGAATTTAAGGATCTATAAATGTCTTCTACAAAAGATTTCAACCATTTAAAAAATGAAAAATCCGCTTATTTAAAGCAGCACCAGGACAACCCGGTGTTTTGGATGCCTTACGGCGAAGAAGCCCTTGAAAAGGCGAAAGAAGAGAATAAGCCCATCTTTCTCTCTATTGGATACTCTTCCTGTCATTGGTGTCACGTCATGGCCCACGAGTCTTTCGAAGATGAAAAAACCGCCGAATTTATGAATAAAAATTTCATTAATATAAAAGTTGATAGAGAGGAAATGCCGGATCTTGACCAATATTTCCAAATGATTTGCCAACTGATGAATGGCCGGGGAGGCTGGCCTCTAAGCGTGTTTTTAACCGCCGACATGAAGCCGTTTTTTTGCGGCACCTATTTTCCCAAAACCGCGCG
>JBBDND010000014.1:0-8220 GCA_040877865.1 Bacteriovoracaceae bacterium
AAATTGGGAAGACTACGTTCGGGTTAATCAAATATTCGCCGAACACGTGGCCAAGACCGCCAAGGAAGACGACATCATTTGGCTGCACGACTTTCATTTGTTCTTGGCGCCAAAAATGATAAAAAAAATAAACCCCAACTTAAAAATCGGTTTTTTTCTGCACGTGCCTTTTCCAAGCTCTGAAATTTGGCGTCAGCTTCCTTGCAGACGGGAGATTTTAGAATCCCTGATTCACGCCGACCTTTTGGGGTTTCACGACTTTGCTTATCTGCGCCATTTCGCGAGTTCGGTGTACAACCTCTTGGGCATTCACTCCTCCCTGCTGGAAATAAGATCCACTTTTAACACCACCAAGCTGGGGGTTTATCCCGTTTCCATCGACACCCAAGATTTTATAAAAAAAGCGGCGAGCAAAAAAACCGATAAAGAAATTGAGCGCTATGGCCTGAACAATAAAGACAGAAAATACATTTTGGGCGTGGACAGGCTGGATTATTCCAAAGGAATTCTCTACAAATTGGAGGCTTTTCAAAGATTCTTAAAAGAAAACCCCAAGTATGTGGGAAAGGTTCAACTTATCCAAATCGCCGTTCCTTCCCGCACCGAGGTGCCCGAGTATATTAAGCTTAGGCATGATGTGGAGCGCCTGGTGTCTGAAATAAACGGCGAATATTCCAGCATCGATTATATTCCCGTCAAATACATCTTTAATTCTGTCAGCGTTCACGAGCTGATGGCGCTGTACAAAGCCAGCGATGTGCTTTTGGTAACTAGCAAGCGCGATGGCATGAACCTGGTGTGTCTTGAATTCATCGCCACCCAAAACCCCGCAAATCCGGGGGTGGTTGTCCTCTCCGAGTTCGCGGGCGCCGCCTCCACCTTAAGCCACGCCACCATAATAAACCCTATGGATATCCAAGACACTTCGGAAAAAATAAAAGAATCTCTGGAAGTTAAATTGTCGGAGCGCAAGCGCCGCCACGGCATCATGTTCGACTATTTAAAGGACTACACCGCCACCACCTGGGCCAGCGCCTTTATCAACCATTTAAAACGAAAGACGCTGGAGACCCATTCTAAAGTGCGTCCGCTGACTTCTGTCCAACACAAAAAAAGCTTAAAAAAGGCCTTTAAAGGCTATAAGAAGGTGCTCCTTTTGGATTATGACGGAACTCTCACGCCCATCGTCAACGACCCCAAAGACGCCTTTTTAAAACCCCGCATGAAGACGCTTGTGGCAAAATTGCAAGAACAAGAGGACACGGAAGTGGTGGTTGTCACCGGCAGAGACAAAAATTTTATCAAAAAGCAGTTTGAAGGCATCGAGTGCTTCTTTGCTTGCGAGCACGGAGCGAATTTTTACGATTACAAAAATAAAAAATGGAGAAGCCTGGTTTCTTCAAACAAATCCCAATGGTTTGCCCAGGCCACCCAAATTATAAAAGAATACACCAGACGAACTCCCAGCAGTTTTTTTGAAAAGAAAACCTACGCTATCGCTTGGCATTATCGCAAATCCCCCCAAGATTTTGGGGAATTTCAGGCCCGCAAGCTTGTTATCGACCTCGAGGCCGGACTCAGCCACTTGCCGGTAAACGTTATTCTTGGGAAAAAAGTGGTGGAGGTTAAATCCATCGAGGCTAATAAAGGTTATTTTGCGCAGTGGTTTACCGCCCGCTATATTAAAAAAGATCAAAAAATATTCGCCATCGGAGACGATCGCACGGACGAGGACATGTTTCGCTCCCTGGAGAATAAAGGCGAATGCGTCAAAGTCGGGATTCCTGAAGACACCCGGGCGAGCTATTTCATTGAAGAACAACAAGACGTGTATAAAACAATTAAAGAACTTTTTCTAGGATAGGAAAAATGATTGATCTTTTAATGGTGTTGGCCTTTAAGCTCGCGCTATTTGGATTGAGTCTGGTTCCGGTGTGGTGGAAAAGAGTGTAAGGCGCCAAGAACTGGCGCCTTCGTTATGCGACAATGACAGTGACTTATTCTTCTTTAGCGGCAGTGGCTTCCGCGCCTTCGGACTCTGGAGCGGCTTCTTCGGCGGGCTTTTCAGACGGCTTTGAAAGCTTAATCAGGCCTTCCTTTGACAAGATTTGCGCCTTTTCGTCTTTGTTGATCCACTTCTTGTTTGGCCCTTTCACCGCGTAACGGCCGTTTCTTTTCTTGTAAATCGCGTAATTTTCAGTGTCTTTTACTAGTTCCATGTCTTCCTCCAGACCTACTCATTAACATTATTGGTTAATATGACTCGTTAAAATAAAAGGTAATATAACCGCAAAGCCAATGAAAATCAAACCCATAAGTTTTCAAACCGCGTCTGGCGGATATATAATGAAACGATGGTAAAATATGGTCTTATGATGTTTGCTCTTGCCGGCTGTTGGATAAACGGCCTCTTTATTAAAAATCTGGACAATCTACTTGAGCATAAAATCACCTCAAGACTGTATTTATATCATTCCCAACAAGAAAAATTGGAAAAAGACGTTTCCAAATTTCTTAACGACTCCAGAGCATTGGCGCCTCAAATCCAAAAAAAACTCGACTTCTACCAAGAACAAATAAAAGCGGGACAACTAAGCGCAAAAAAGGTCCAAAAAGAATTCGAATTTTGGCAGAGTGTCGCCAACAAAAAGCTTGAAAATATAGCTTCAAAGCATATTGGCCTTTTGGCGGGACTAAACCAAGAGCAACAAAAACATTTCTTCGAAGAAATGGAAGAGAAGAACCAAGAAAAAAAAGAGAAAATTGCCAAAAAGCTAATGGAGCGGATCTTTGAACGCTTTGAATTTTATTTTGACGAGCTAAACGAACAACAGAAAAAAGTTCTAAACGAAGAAAAAGACTTTTTCTTTAAAAGAGACAAGCAAAGACTAAAAGACGCGAAAGCTTTTCAAAAACAATTGAAGGCGTTGTACGAGGAAAACGCCAAGCTTGCGCAGTTTAAGAAGTTGGCAAAAAAAAGTATTCATGAGCTCTTTAGCGCCGAGAGAACCAAAAAACACGCGACAATAGTTCACAAGTTGATAGAGGCCTCTGACAAGCAAGGCAAAAAGAACTTGCTCAAGAAACTCTCGGAGTTTAAGGGTTGGATTAAAACGTTTCAAGAAACCAAATATTAATTCAAGGTCTAGCCTTTGTCGCCTCTCGATTTCTTTATCATGGAAAGCACTTCTTCATCCGCGATGGCGCTGGACATGCGCTCCTTGTCTTCCATCAGACGCTCGGTCACCTTGCCGATAATTTGTTCCACAAAGGCCTCGGCCTTTTTTGTTATCTCCAATGCCTGGATGGCCTTTAAAAGAATTTGCCTGGCGGTAAAGGGTTTGACCACCACGTGTCTGACGCCCTTGCGCATGCAGGCCATGGTCATCTCGGAGGTCAGACAACCGGACACCACCACAATCTTTTGATTATAATATCTTGGAACTTTTCTCAGGCCGTCTATGAATTTAAGACCGCTTCTTTTTTCCATCACGATATCGGTGATGATAAGATCAAATTCTTGGTTATTAAGCTTTTGCATCGCCTCCACTCCGTCATAGGCGATGACGATTCTTTTGAATCCCTTGTACATGGAAAGATAGGTTTTCATAATCTTCGCGATTTGAACCTCGTCTTCCACAATAAGAATGTTAAATTCATGTTTAGGCGCCATTTAAATATTCTTCTCTATCTGTTTAAGGGCTTCTTCTTCTGTCGCTCCCGTCAAGTCCAGAGCCTCGACTTCAAGAAACGAAAGATCACAGTTTTTAAGTTTAATGGCCTTGTCTATGACAAAAAAATCGGCCAAGGAGCGGGCGTTGTCCACTTTGCTGGAAAGCACGCACACCTTGTTTTTGGACTTTAGCTTTTGATAAACTTTATTCAATAAAGGGATGTCGTCTCCAATAACCAATACTTTTTCATCCTCAATCTCGCACTCTCCTCTTAGATAACGATTGGTGTGGGTGAAACTTCCCACCTCGACAATGGGCAGATTGATAACAAATTCGCAACCGCTTTGAGAATCGGCCAAATAAATTTCTCCGTTATGGGACTCAATGATTTTTTGCGAGATGCTAAGTCCCAAACCGGTGCCCTCGCCAATTTCTTTGGATGTGTAGAACATTTCAAAAACGCTGTCCCTGAGCTCGGGGGCGACTCCGGGGCCGTTGTCAGCGACTTTTAGCGTGTGAATCTGTTCATGGTCGTTTTCTTCAATAACGACGGTGATTTTTTTATCTTCTTTTTCAATTTCCTTAAGGGCGTCAACGCTATTTTTTATCAGGTTGATAATCACTTGCTGCAGCTTTAAGGGGTTGGCCATGGCCAAATGGTCTCCGTCCGCCTTGATTTCCAACTCGATTTTCCCAAGGATGTTCAACTCTTTTATAAAATGGGCGCTCTCGTCCACGATGCTCTTTAAATTGCAAACTTGCAGCTCGTCTTCTTGATTGCGGGCGTAAGACTGCATGCCGGAAATGATTTGAGTAATGCGCAAAAATTCTTTTTGCACCTCGGGCACGGCCTCGCTTAGTCTCTCCCAATCTTTGACAAACAGGGCGTTCTCCATGCGGCCAAGCCTTTCGGAAACAATGGTCAAGGGTGTGGCTATCTCGTGGCTAATTCCGGAGATAAGCTCTCCCAAAGCTGTCAGCTTGTCCGAGCGAACGATCTGTTCGTGAGTCTCTTTTAACTCCAAAATCTGTTTTTTGTATTTTTCATGCAGCTGTTTTTCAATGGAAAAATCCATTACATGAACCACGATGTTTTGGTCCCCCACCGGAATGAATTTTAGAATGATGGCGGCTTCCCGCTCGTTTTCCCCCGCCAAAACGCCAATCTCTTGAGTCACCTTGGAGGCTCCCTGCTTTAAAGCGTCTTTTGCAAGGGCGGACAAGTTAACTTGTTTGGTTTGAATCAAGTCTTCCAACTTTTCCGATTTTTTAAGCTTTCTGGGCGGCATTTTAAAGTAGGTTCCGCAGATGTGGTTAAAATACGACACTTTTAAATCCCGGTCCAAGACCAGAACAGGATTTTGCAATTGATCAAAAAGAGAAAAGTCCATGCCTTATCCGTTTTTTAAAAAGCTAAAGTATTGCATCTCGATTTCGTCAAACTCCAGCTCGCTTCCGTCTTCGTCTTTAATAACGGGAGCTTTGCCCTCTTTGACTTGGGATGGTGTCAGCAGGACCTTTACTTCCTGGTCCCTGGCCTCGTTATAGTATGGGGCGAAAAAAGATTCTATCAAACTATTGTCTCGAATAAATCCTTTTACAATGTTTAGCTGCTCAACAATCACTTGGGGACATTTTCTATACACAAGCTTGGTTTCCTTGGGCAACTTTTTTTGAAACTCAACCCATTCGCGAATGCCGCAAGAATTAATTAGAGAAACTTTTTCCAGATTAAAAACCATGACTTGCGCCTCAAGGCCGCTCAAAGAGGAAAAATCGGCGTCCTCGTCAATTTGTCCTTCAAAAACAACTTCAACTTCGGAAGGCTTTCTCTCCACTTCAATTTTTAATCCTTCGCTCACGTTCACTCCTTGAAAATAAATAAGGCCGGCGACTTGCTTTTGTATTGTTTGAGTCTTTTATACTTGTTGATTATACAACAAACTTGCGTTTGTTTTCCTTTTTTAAGTCGAAAAATGGCAAAATCGCTGGCGTTAATCGCCATAAACAGGCCTAGGCCGGCGCCCGATTCTTTTTCTTCGTATGTTTTTTCAACACTGGCCCGAATAAGTTTTGACAACACCTCTCCCGCGCTTAAAGCCCCAAAGGAGTCAGTGGCGCAAATATTATAAAACATTTTAGTCTCAAAAATCTCGAGCGACACCTCTCCTTTTATCCCCGCCAGGCGTTTGTAAATCAGGGCGTTTTGCGCCAACTCAATGCCGTTCATTTTCATGTATCGGGAAATATCGGCAAAATGGTCTCGAGAGGTAAAAGAATCAATTAATTCCCCAATCTTGTCGCTGACGCCTCTGATATTTTCCTGATCAAAAGACAATTTTCCCAAACTTTTTTGGTCGCTTAAATCAATCGGATCCAGGCTATTGTTCATCAAGAAGGTGTTAAGGGGAATAATGGCGCTGGCGTTTATATTTTTTGAATATTTGCAAAAGAGCTCTTCCAAAGAGCCTTGGTAAAGCACCGCCTCCGCTTCGCCAATATTGTCCGCCGGCGCAAGTCCATTGTCTTCAAGCAAGGCCCGTCCATCGTCTTCCAAATCAGGGGCGCTGATAAACACCTTTTTCACGCGGACTCCTCTTTCATTTTACCTCCAAACAAATCAAGGTAATGTCGTCCTTTGGCTCAACCCCTTCGGAAAAAGCAAAAACGTCTTTAACAATCTCATGAGTCATAATGGCCGGATCTTCAGAGAAAACTTCTATAATTTTTTTTACAAAGCGGCGAGTGCCATAGGCTTTCCTCTCGCGATTTTCACACTCAATCAGGCCATCGGTAAAAAGAATAATTTTTTCCCCCTTGTCCGCTTCCAAGCGAGTCTGGCCGTAAGAGCTCTTCCGGCTTTCGCCGAGTCTGGGGCCCAACTCTTTCATCAAGGGTATAAAGTCGCTTTTTTTCAGCTCGTTTTTGGCGGGAATTTGGTAAGGGGGATTGTGAGAGGCGTTGCTGTAAAACGCCTGGTTTGTTTGGTTGTCTACGGCCATAACAAAAGCGCTTGCGTACAGATTAACATCCACTGAACAGAGCGACTCGTTTAAAAAATCCATAATTTTGGCCGGAGATTTTAAGAATTCCGGATCCTTGTCGGCTATAAACTTGAGGGCCGTCAGCGAGTTGTGAATCACCGCCGTCACAAGAGCGGCCGCGGTGCCGTGGCCGGTGACATCAATCATGATAAGCGCTTCGATATTTTGTTTTTCAACATAACCCCACCAATCTCCACCGCATTCGGCGGCAGGCCGGTAAAACGCCTTTAGCTTTAAACTTGGGCTCTCAATAAGATCTTGAGGAAAAAAAGATTCTTGCACCAGTTGGGCCGTTTTCAATTCGTTTTCCAAACGGGTTTTTTCTTTCATTTCATCCATGTAATGGGTAATTTCGGAGGCCATGTGATTAAACGAGTCTCCGAGAACGCTTAGCTCGTCCCCAGTGGACAGTTGCACCCTATGGGCAAAATCTCTTTGGGAAAATTTTTGACTGGCCTGAAACAGTTTTTCAATGGGCCGGGTGAAAAAACGCGAAAAAAGCAACACCAAAAAGATAACAATGCCCGCCACAAAGAAGCCAAAGAATAACGATTTGTTTCGAAGCTCCAATGAAGCCTCTATCGCTTTTTGGTAGTTTGTCGCGGTAAAAGCGACTCCCTTGCCTTCCAGAATTGGCTGCATGGCCACAATTAACTTTTCGCCGCTTTTCGTTTGCAAGCCCTCAAACACAAAAGCCTGCTGCATTTTATCCTTTGCCCGCACGCTTTGAAACAAGGCGCCGTCCTGATTATTCAAGACATTTTTATCGTTAATTAAAAGGTGGTAAGAATACAGTCCGGAGTCGGGAAACCCCGCGCTTAAATAATCCCCCTTCCACACGGTTAGATAGTTGTTTTTCCAAAAGACAAAATATTCGCGCTCTTCAAAATTTATTTTTTTTAGTCCGCTCTCCGAGCGGGTCTGATCCCGCAAAAACTTTCGAAAAGCTTCAAGATTCACCCCTTTCGCCGCGGGGGCGAAAATAGAGCGTTCAAGCTTGTCCCCCGAGTATTCTAAAAAACCCAGCAATAGCGGACGGCTTTTAAACACTTCCCCGGCCGCGCGGGTGGAGTTTTTTGCCTGATTTAGAAAAGATGAGGCCTCAAAAGCGCTCTCTACTTTAGAAGCGGATATTTGAGCGATTTGTTCATTTTGGGAACTCACAGATTCAAAGACGTAAGCTATTTTATCTGTTTTAAACAAATCAATAGCGTAAAAGACGTAGAAACCTAGACTTCCGGCCAAAATGGCAAGCGTGAACCCTATCAGCTTGACGTGAATGGGGAAGACAATTTTTCGCATGATTCCCAACTGGATAAATACCTAATACAATGATTATAATATTCATTGGCGTTTTTTTAAACATGAGATCAAACAACACCATAAAAGCCTTCAATACCTTACTCGTATTCTTAGGTATAAGCTTTATTATTTTTAGTTATACAAAACTCTTTATGAGCGGAGGAGATTCCATGTCCTACACTTCAATGCCGCCAATTGGA
>JBBDND010000015.1:0-8156 GCA_040877865.1 Bacteriovoracaceae bacterium
CTGCGCCAAAGGAAAGTGGATGACCTTTCTGGTGGTCAACAGATATTGCAAAGAAGAGTAGGTGGAGTTAGGCCTTGAGCCTTCGAGTTTATTGGCCCCGCTCACCACTCGCCCGTAATCTTGCGCGTGAACGCCCTGCCCGTGAAGTCCAAGCTCGGGCCTTAGCGCTCCCGTTTCATCGTCTCCCAATTGCGCCTTGAGCGCCTGGTTGAGATAAAATTTATAAAAGAGGGCCGCGGTGTGGGGACAATGTCCTTGCTCGCTCCAGACAGCGCAATTGCAGGAAGAAGAGACGTGTTTGTCCGGCTTTTTAAAGCTTACTTTGCTGCGTGTTTGTTCGCCGTCGTTTACGATGCCGCTTATAATAAAATAGCGCTCGGTATTCCCTTTTTGAAAGGAGATGTTTATCCTTGCCGATTCAAGGATGCGCTTGGCCTGCATGACGTATTGACCTGAGAAATAAGGCTCGCCGGCCTGAAGTATGCTTTGCGGTATGACGAAGTTATGATTCATTTATTCAATGGCCTTCATTAAGAGTTCAGCTGGTCATTATACATCAAAGAACGCCAAAAAAAAGGCCTCCATTTGGGAGGCCTTGATTTATTTGAATTTAGTTGTCTTTTCTAGTTGTCTATATACGACTTTAAGAGCTTGGCGCGGGAAGGATGCCTTAGCTTTCTTAGCGCTTTGGCTTCAATTTGTCGGATACGCTCTCTCGTGACAAAAAAGTCTTGTCCCACCTCTTCCAAGGTGTGATCGGACTTTTCCCCAATGCCGAAGCGCATTCTTAACACTTTTTCTTCTCTTGGAGTTAAAGTGGAAAGAACGGACCTGGTTTGCTCGGACAAAGTCACACTCATCACCGCGTCGGCGGGAGAGATGATTTTTTTGTCTTCGATAAAATCCCCCAAACTTGAGTCTTCTTCTTCGCCAATGGGCGTTTCCAAAGAAATGGGCTCTTTTGAAATTTTGAAAACTTTTTTGACTTTATCCACACTCATTTCCATCTTTTCGGCGATTTCTTCGGGAGTCGGCTCGCGCCCAAGCTCTTGCACCAATTGTCTAGAAGTTCTCGCCAGCTTGTTGATCGTCTCGATCATGTGAACCGGAATCCTGATGGTTCTGCCTTGGTCGGCGATGGCGCGAGTGATGGCCTGTCTGATCCACCAAGTGGCGTAAGTGGAAAATTTGTAGCCTCTTCGGTATTCAAATTTGTCCACCGCTTTCATAAGGCCTATGTTTCCTTCCTGAATAAGATCCAAGAATTGCAGGCCTCTATTGGTGTATTTTTTGGAGATGGAAACAACCAATCGAAGGTTGGCCTCCACCAACTGGGCCTTGGCGTCGTCGGCCTTTTCCTCGCCTTTAAGAATGATGTTGTAAACGTTTTCGATGTCCTCATAAACCATGCCGGCGTCCATGGAAAGCCTTCTCAGTTTTCTCAAGATGTCTTCTTGGTTTCTGATCATTTGCTCAATTTTGGCGTCGCTGGTGTAAAGATGGCGGGCGAGCTTTCTTTTATAAGAGTCGTCTTCCATCACCTTGTCGTAGAGCTCTCGGTACTTTTGGTCGTTTTCAACTTCCAAAAATTTATAAATGCGGTCTTGTTGCTCGTACAACTCTCTAAATTGCAAGTAGTACGACTTCACCGGCTCGGTGAAGGAGTTGATGATTTTTCTGTTAAAGGTCAAATCAACCAGCTCGTCTTCAACTTGAGACATGATCTTGGACTCTTCGCGAGTCAGTTTTCTAAGAGTTCCGTCTTCTTGAACAATTTCTCCCAGAAGCTCGACCACGTGCTCGCACACCCCGATGATTCTGTCTTTAAACTCGATGATGGCCTTTTCCGTGGACTCGTCGTCAAGGCCTCTGACCAAGTCTTTTACAAACTCGTTTTGATCCTCGGCGGCGATCACCCTGTCTTTAAGTTTGGCGATTTCTTCCAAAGCGTGCTTTGAGTACAGACAGGATAGAACAATTTCTTTTTCGCCTTCTTCAATTTCTTTGGCGATTTTAACTTCTCCCTCGCGGGTCAAAAGGGCGACGGAGCCCATCTTTTTCAAATACAATTTTACCGGGTCGGAAGAGGAGGACTTAAGCTCTTTTTCTTCCTGCGCGGAAAGGGCCTCGTCGATAAGCTCGATCTCGGTCATTTCCGATTCTTCTTCTTCCATCTCCACTTTGTTGATGGTGACGTTCATCTCTTCCAATTTTTCCAGAATAAGATCAAGCTCGTTGTAATCAACCACGCTCGCCGAAATGGAATCGTTGATTTCCTCGGGAGTCAAAAATCCTTGATCTTTTCCTTTGAGAAGCAATTTGGAGAAATCTTTTGAGTTTAAAAAGGCGGATACTACTGACATTAGCTTTTTCCTTTGGGATCGTTAGCTATTATATTTTCATTCAACTGTTATATTTCAAATCTCTCAGCTCTTTTTCAACTTCGAGAATCTTGTTTAAGTACTCAACGCTTTCAGCTTCGGTGGCGCTGGCTTTTTGTTCATTTGCAAGCGCCCGCTTTTGTTTTTTAAGTTTTTCAACTTTTAATTTTAGAGCGCAGTCTTTTAAAGTCTTTTCGACAACTTTGCTTTCAAGCTTCAGTTTATTGTGTTGAAAAAGAGCCGAAGCCACCACGTCGTTAACCGCCCGGGAATAATTCTCGGAAAGTTTTCTTTGCAATATGTGTTCATAGTCGCTTTCATCAATTTCTAAATAAATTCTCTTCAACCACTGAATTAATTCTTTTACCTCAGAATGGTCTATTAAATCAAGTATTTCAACGATTTGTTCATTTTGAACGCACTCGGGATGAGTTAAAACCGTTTCCAATAAAAGCTTTTCCGGACGGGACAGCTCTTGCGGCGCCGCCTCGTTATTTGACTCGGAGTTCCGCGCCGGAGCTTCGTCTCTTAACGCTTTAAGGCGAATTCTGTTTTCGCTTTGGGCCGCTTCCTGTTCGCTATTGGACCTGCTTGCTTTTTTTGCCGGTCTAAATTGTTGTTTTTGCGTTTTAAGATAGCTTTTATAGGCCTCAAGTATGTCTTCATTGCTGGATCGCAGCCCCAGAGTTTTGGAAGCTTCCACCGCCTTTTCTTTGGCCAACAATCCTTCTTTAAGCGGTGAAATCAGCTCGAAAATGGCGTCCAGGACTGTTAGTTTTTGATCAACGGTTTCGGGGATGGGGTCGGGGATGGCCTCTTCAATGCGTTTGTCCAAAAACGTTTTGGCCTTCTCCATGCGGTTTAACAATTCAAGCCGGCCAAACTCCTTTAAAAAGTCGTCCGGATCTTTAACCGGGGAAAAATCCACAAATTTGGGAAGGATATTCAGCGCCATAAACATGGTGTTGATGCGCTCCATGGCCTTGATGCCGGCGGGATCTGAATCCATGCCCAAATAAATATTCTTGGCGGCGCCGGCCAACATGCGCGCATTGGCCTCGCTCATGGCGGTGCCTTGAGTGCCAACCGCGTAATTAAATCCGTATTGATGAAGCGCTATAACATCCATGTGTCCCTCAACAATTAAGACAGCTTCATGCTGTCGCACGCTCTTTTTTGCAAAATTGTAACCAAATAGTATTGTTCCCTTGTCAAAGATAAGCGAATCCACAGAATTCATGTACTTGGCCTTTTGATTTGCCAGCACCGTTCTGCCGCAAAAGCCCCGCAGAACTCCTGAATGGTCCCAAACTGGGAACATGACCCGTTCCCGGAAGAAGTCATAATGTCCCCGGCCTCTTTGATCCTTTCTTATGATTCCTATCTCTTGCGCCGTCGCCAGCGCGAAGCTTCTTTCTTTTTCGTCGGGGATGCTGCTCAGATAACTGGTTAAGCTGTTGTTGGCGGGAGCGTAGCCGATGGAGAAATTGGTGACAGACTCTTCGCTGAGCTTTCTTTGGGTCAGAAAATCTTTAAAGTGTTCAGGGGCGACTTCTCGGCCCACTTTCTCGTAAAGTTTGCCCGCAGCTTTAACTATGCGAAGCGCCATGTCGGCTTTGGGATTGGCCTGGCGTTTTTTGGCTTCCTCTACTTGAATGCCCAGCTTGTCTGCCACTTCTTTTACCGCTTCCAAAAATTCCAGGTTGGCGTAATCCATCACAAACTTAAAAGCGTCGCCGCCGGCGCCGCAAGCGAAGCACTTAAAGATTCCTTTTTGATCGCTGACAACCATGGAAGGGTGGCGATCCCCGTGAAAGGGACAAATGCCTTCGTAATTGGCGCCTTTCTTTTTTAGCGGATGATAAAAAGAAATGACGGATGAAATAGGCGTTTCGCGAATGATTTCTATCGTTTCGTCAACAGAGGCCATGAACCTTTTTATCCCTTGCGCTTGTCTTTGTAGTGGTTATTCTTTGTGATTTACTAAGACCATTGCCTTTATCTTAATCCCTTTTTTGATAAAAATCTTTTCAAATTTGGTCTCAAAACTCGCCAAAAAATGATCCGGGAACTCTTTCTTTAAATCATGAGTAACCATTTGTATTTTTAAACGGGTTTCGTCTTTTAACTCGTCCAGCATCCACTCAAAATATCCGTCATGGTCGGTCTTTATCAAAAATTCGCCTTGCGGCCTGATTGTTTGATGGGCAATGTCTAAAAATGTTTTCTGGAAAAGTCTTTTTTTATGATGGCGATTCTTTGGCCAAGGATCGGGAAAAAAATAAAAGAGTTTCGAAATTTCACTTTCCCCAAAGAGATGATGCAAGCGCTCTCCCCGGGCGCGCAGGTAACGGAAGTTTTTATGCTCAAGCTTTTCCAGTTTTCTGGCCAAGTGAAAGCTGCGTTTAAAACGATGATCTAGGCCGACAAAATTTTCGGAAGGATTTTTTTGGGTGTAGTCCATCATAAAGTGTCCAAAACCCGTTCCAATTTCCACCGCCAACTCATTGTCGTTTTTAAACACTTCTTGGGACCAGTTGCCGCGGTGGCGCTCGCCTTCGTCGTCTCGCAATACAAAATGATCAAAAAGTCCCAATTTATCATGATAAGGATTGTCATGTTTATATTTGAAGTCTTGCTTAAAGGCGAAGTCTTTTTCGTTGGTTGGTTTTTTGGCTGTCATAGCCGGATTTATACAGAAAAAGCCGCCCTATGCCAAACAAACAGCGCGGTTTTGTAAAAAAATATTAACCTAGAATTGAATTTGGCGCCGCTTATTTCTCTAAGTCCCGGTGATAGCATAGATACTGACCGGGAGGCGATGAGGATGAAAAACGTGAAAATTATGGGGGTTATGGTGTTAACGCTGGTGTTTAATTACGCTTGCGACACTGACAATCCCAAACGAGGCTTAATTGACAGGCCACTCGACAGGGCCGATGAGGCCAGCTTGCAACAAGAAGTCGAGCGCTCGGGAGACAATCGCTTTGATAAAGGTTCTACCGGCTCGGATTGGCAACAGTTAAGAAATTACGCCTATCAACAAAAAGAAAAAGCTTTGCAAGAATATCGGGCGGCCTTGGACAGCTTGGACAATAAAATTGACAAGCTTGAAGTCAAAATCGAGACACAGTCGGAGGAGATTGAGCATGACACCCGCCAAACTTGGATGCAGACTTCCGAAAACTTAAAAGAGCGCCGGGCCCAATTGGCCAAAAACTTTCAAGACTTGAAAAACGCGTCTAAAGAAGAATGGAATCAATTGCAGGCTTCTTTTGAAAGCAATTGGAACAGCTTAAAAGACAAATGGGAAGGGGTTCAAGCCGAATAAAAAAGGCCGTCCATTCGGACGGCCTGGGTAATACTTTTGTCAGGACTGCTTGTTTTTATGGAATAAGTCTTAGCGCTTGTTGAGGCGTGTTGTTGGCCTGAGACAAAACAGAAACACCAGCTTGTTTCATGATGTTGTTCTGTGTGTTCTTGGCCGTCGCCGCCGCGTAATCCACATCCCTAATTCGGCTGTTTGCCGCAGACATGTTTTCAACTGAAGTCTCCAAGTTGGAGCTGGTTGACAACAATCTGTTTTGTAGCGAGCCCAGTTCGGCTCTTTGGCCAGAAACACTGTTAATGGCCTTGTCTACTTTTTCCAACGAGGCTTGAGCGCCCTCTTTTGAAGCCACGGATTCTTCAGCGAGTCCAAGCGAATCCAACCCGGCGTTAATTTTTCCGGAGTCGTAAACAATTCTGTCTTGAAACGCGTCGTTCCCGGCGCCGATTTGGAATTCAAGCTCTTTTCCCTCTCCGTTTAACAACGCGACGTCGTTAAATTTTGTGGTTTGAGAAATTCTTTCCAACTCGTTTTTCAACTGTTGGTATTCCATGTCGGTATAGCCTCTTTCCACATCGCCAATCGTGTCTGAAGCGGACTGGATGGCCAGTTCTCTAAGACGGGTAAGGATGTTTCCTTGCTCGTTTAGACCCCCTTCAGCGACTTGAATCATGCTGATCCCGTCATTGGCGTTTCTGTTGGCCTGTTGGCTCGATCGTATATTGGCCTTCAATTTTTCACTGATGGCCAACCCCGCCGAGTCATCGGAAGATTTCGTTATTCTTTCTCCGCTAGACAACTGAGCTGTGGTTTTTTGCTCTTCATTGCTGATCTTTTTCAAAGATCGTTGCGCTGTTAATGAACCTACGTTTGTTGCAATTCTTAATCCCATCCTAATCTCCTATGTTCATGAAAAACCTCCGTTTAATTTCCGCTAAATCCCAGAAGCGGCGAGCGACCGTGCTCAGTTGTTAATAAAAATGTTTTAAAAACTTCCAATCCCAATGAAAGTTCTTGTTAACTTTGTCGGCTTTATGGCTGACCCTTTGAGTTCTTTTTTAAGCTAATTAAGAAAATTTTTCCCTTTGCCCTGATTATCGAGAGATAACGCTGGTAGTTGATTTTATTGCTCGGGATATACATGACTTTGACAGCAATACTGCGCAAGTGTTTTCTACCCGTGGCCGGGTTGAAAGAGCGCTTCAACTATTGGATAAGTTCGCTCTACTGTTATTAATTCAAGTATTAATTGAAAAAGGGGTAAGTATGAAAGCAAGTTTATTAATGGGATTTTTAATGTTGGCCTTGGTGGGGTGCAATCAAAAAGACGGATCAAGCGGCGACAGTCATAAAAGATCAGAGGCGGGACATCAGGCCGTGGAATCTTTTGAGCGTCAACATTTGGCGGGGGAAATTGACGGCCAAGCGTGGACATTTGTTTCCGGCAAGGTTTCTCCTTCGCATGAAGAAGGCAAAAGCTATTTAACTTTGTGGGAAGCGGATGTGGCGCATCCATGTCAACCTACGGAAGTGGGAGCGAGAAGCGCTGTCGCCAAATTGCCGATTGAGCCTTCCCGCGTGGAATTGAATGAAGAGAACAAGCTGACTCTTTCCGTGTTTGACGGAGAAATGGTTAGATCCAAAGAAGTTAAAGAAGGCGTCTTAAAGATTAGAAAGGTTGCGCATGGGCAAGTTCATGGCAGTCTCTTGGCGAAATACGACGAGAAAAATTATTTGGAAGGAACTTTTACAGTAACCATCTGCGAATAGATCAGGTGAGCTTAGGTACGTGGTACTTTTTTTAAAAGTACCACGTACCTGGCGCCTGTCTTCTAAAAAAACGACTTAACTGCTTCAACCACTTCTTGAATTTCCGCGTCGCTGACAAACGGATTCATGGGCAAACAAAGAGTTTGAGCCGCGAACACAAGAGCTTTTTCTTTTTCTCCCTCCAGGCCTTGGCAGGGAATCTCTTCCGGCATGGCCTTTTCGTAAAAAAGGGCGCTGCCAATCTTTTTTTCGTCCAAATGCTTTTTTAAAGCGTACTTTTCTTCTTTTGTTTTGAGTCTGACGGGAAACAAATGCCAAGAGGAAAGATCGAGATATTTTTCAGGAACTAACTCCAGCGGCAGGCCCCTTAAAGCTTCATGATATTTCTTGGCGATCTTTTTGCGGTTTTGGTTTTGCTCGGGCAAATCTTTTAGTTTTAATTCCAACACCGCCGCCTGCAAATGATCGCAGCGGGAATTTCTGCCATAGAGCTTGTGTCCTTGGGGGCTTCTGCCGTGGTTGCGAATGGAGGTGATTTTTTCCGCCATTTCGTCGCTTGGCGCGGTGACGCCGCCGGCGTCGCCAAAAGCTCCAAGGTTTTTTGTGGGATAAAAAGAATAAGTCACAAGGTTTTGGGAAGAGCCGATGGGGGAGCCGTTTTCGTAGCTGCCGCCGTG
>JBBDND010000016.1:0-1523 GCA_040877865.1 Bacteriovoracaceae bacterium
GCGTTTTCAGAAAAGTAAGTTTGGAGGGAACCGGATATGAGACGCCGGTTGGTGGAACTCTAAAGAGTTTATCTAGGATTTCCTCTGGGGACTTAAAGCGAAAACTTAATTATTTAAACGATTCCGTTAAAAAAAGAATTTATATCAAAGGCCCCAAGGCTGTTCTTTCACTCAAAAGCGTTTTTGAGAAAGATTGCAAATGGGGCGCGGTAGACAACAAAGTTGACGCTCCCAAGGTTTCTAAAAAGCAAACAAAAAAAGGGGGCGTCGTGTACCTGGTTCCCGTGCCCCAGGCCAATCAGGCCCAAATAAGAATTGGCAATGTCATGACTTCCATAGAAACCTCCCAGGAACATGAACTGACTGGCTTTGCCGCGCAGTTTATTGGAGGAGGGTTCACTTCCCGCCTCATGCAAGAGATCCGGGTGGAAAAAGGATTGACCTATTCGATTGGGGCCTACGCCAGCGAACAGAAAAATTACGGACGTAAGGGAATTAACACTTTTACGAAAAATGAAACGGTAACGGAAACGCTTGAAGCGATAAAAAGAGTCCTGGAAACAAATTCTAAAAAAATTGAAGATGAACACTTCGCCATGGCCAAACGCTACGCCAAAGGTTCTTACTTGTTTGGTCTGGAGTCAACCAGCGCTTTTTTGGGCAATTTGATTTATTTTGACCACATAGGCAGAGCTTATGAAGAAATTTACAAATTTCCCGCCAGAGTGGATTCTTTGACCATGGAGCAAGTGAAGCGTAAAGTGAAAGAGCTTTTTGATCCAAAGGAGCAAATTATTCTTGTTTTAGGCTCTAAAAAGCTTAAAGGTCCTTTGGAAAAAGCCGGTTACAAGGTGGAAGAACTTAATTATAAAGATTATTTGTGATTTTCTTCGGTGTGCCCTTCAATATTAAGCAGGGCGCCCGGGTAAACGCTCATGTTTGCCGCTGTGATGTTACCCGACACCTTTCCGGAAGATCGAACCACTAGAGATCCGGCGGCGTTTACAGAGCCGTTGATTTCCCCGAAAACTTCGATGTCTTTGCAATAAATTGACCCCTCCACATAGGCCTCCCGCTCTAAAACAAGTTGGGAGCCGTCTAAAATACTTATTGTGCCATAAACTTTGCAGTTGATAACAGTGTCTCCAGAAAGCCTTAAGTCGCCTTCGTATTCGCTATTTTTTCCTAAAATAGTAAAGTTAAGAGATTTAAAGTCGCTTTCGTTCATTAATTCACCTGATAAGGCCCGGCAACTTTATAGCTGGCAAGATTCCCGGAGCGAGTAAAAATAAAGACCTTGTACCAGACGGTTAGGGTGTCGGGCTTTTCAAATTCCGCAATCACCGGACGAAATCTTGAAACGACAAAACTTTCTCCTTTGGAGAAGTCCAATTTGTTGTTTTCAATGGAGAGTTCATATCTTGGGTAGACTTGCGCTTGGTTGTCTGCGTATTGGACGATGGTGATGTAACCCGAAAGTTTTTCGTCGTCGACGAGGTTGTTTAACAAATCAAACCTGAATT
>JBBDND010000017.1:0-1520 GCA_040877865.1 Bacteriovoracaceae bacterium
TCTCCCCGCCATGGTGGATTGAGGTAAAAAAAAGCGCCAGCAGAGACAAATTGACCAGAGTCAACGCTTTATGGTCTCTTCCAATAAGAAACAGCTCTTTTAAATAAAACATGCCTTCCCCGCGTAGATGAGTTTGCCAGCTTCAAGATGGGCAATTTCTCCGGGAAACTGTTTAATCAGATCCCGGTTGTGAGTCGCCCAAATGACGGTGAGGCTTTTTTTCAAATTGTAAAAGTTTAAAAGCTCAAACATTTTAGAAGAGCTTTCCTTGTCCAAGGCGGCGGTGGGCTCGTCCGCCAAGACGGCGTCCGGCTTAGAAAGCAGCGCCCTAAGCATGGCCACCTTCTGTTTCATTCCCCCGTTTGCGTCACAAACTTTTTGATTTAGACGCTCTTTTATCCCCAAAACGCTGGAAAGTTCCAATAGATCAGAATGAAATTCGTTTTTATTTTTATAAATCTTTTTGTCGAAGGCGTACCATAAATTTTCTTCAATCGTTCGATTTTCAAAGAGTTTTAAGTCTTGAAAGACTTGCGCCACGAAAAATTTCGGACCCGGAAGCGAGGCCGAGCCAGTGTCCGGCTTTAGGTCTCCCGACAAAACATTTAACAGTGTAGTTTTCCCGGCTCCAGACTTTCCAGTAATAAACAGAACTTCGCCTTTCTTGATTTTAAGATTAATATTTTTCAAAGCCTTGACTCCTCCAAAGCTTATGGAGGCGCCGTTTAATTGAAAAAACGCTGAAGAATGTAAATGTTTAGAATTTTTAAGACTTTCTAGAAACCCTTTATTCATTCGACCTTCCAATTGCCATCCAGTTCACGGAGCAGATCCTTCTGCTCTATTATTTTAACGCTTATGGCGCGGCAATGTAAAGATCTGAATTTTAACCTATTGAAAAGCTTACTGAAAAATGCTCGCCCGAGTGGACAACTCAAGAATTAAGCAAGTCGGATTTTTGTAAAAGTTCGTAAGCGGATTCTGAACAATAGACATTGGGGATAAAATTAAAAGTGTTTTGTAAGTGGGAAATAACCGAGTTTTCCACATCGACCAGCAGTTTTGCCTCCCCTGTTTCGGTTAAAATTTTTACCGGGTCTCTCTCAAGCAGAACATTTGATTGTTCTTTATCTTTAACAATCCTCTTTTTAGATTTTACAAAAACGATGCTTTTTTTGGGAATATCGTCCACAACCCAGTCGTTTTCATCCCCGTTCTTTTTTAAATAATCTTTAATTACGGCCACTTTCTCGCGGGCGCGTCTAAAAACTTTTTCATTTTTGTCAGGTTCGTCCTGGTTGAGAATGCGGCTTTGAAAGGCTTCCGCCCGGATGGTTCGAGGAGACTTTTGAAACAGCAACGCTTCCGCTATGTCTTTCATTCTTGGATTCTTGTTAAAAAATCCTTCGCTAAACAAGCCATGGATTAGACCCATGAAGTATTGGTCGTTAAAACCATAAAATTTCACGGGGTCATTTGCCGCCATCTCCAGCAATTGAGAATAAGTGTGTATTTTGCCT
>JBBDND010000018.1:0-8032 GCA_040877865.1 Bacteriovoracaceae bacterium
CAGAGTCAGAGTCAAATCAACATAATGAATGGTCGGGGCGAGAGGATTTGAACCTCCGACCCTCTGCTCCCAAAGCAGATACGCTACCAAGCTGCGCTACACCCCGACAAATCAGATATGGAACCTAGTTTTAATGTATTGTTGTTATTTTGGCAATGGCGTTTTTAATTTTTAAAGAATATTGACGCCTCTTGGCATGCCTTGGCGCGATGGGAGTTTTCCATTTTCCAATCCGGTATTTCGGCTAAATTCCTGTCTGGGAAAGCCTCTGGCGCAAAAATTGGATCATAGCCAAAACCGCCTTCGCCTTTTTGGCTTGCTCCTATTTTTCCGTTTAGTCTTCCTTCAAAAAAGTAAACTTCTGTCTCAGAAATGTAAAAGCAAAGGTAGCAGACAAAGTACGCTTTTCTTTCTTCGCCTTTAAAGGAGGCCATAAGCTCCAAGAGCTTGTCGTTCTTGTCTTTGTAGTCATCAAACTCGGGAGCGAACCTCGCCGATTGAACCCCCAGCATATTGGGCAGGGCCTCAACAACCAGGCCGGAATCGTCGGCAAGGGCGGGCGCTTTGTAAAAGTCATGATAGGTCTTGGCTTTTTTAAAGGCGTTCTCTTGAAAAGTGTCGCCATCTTCAAGCGGGTTCAGCTTTTCCGATGGCGATTTAACTTCCACATTTTCAAGCAAAGAGTTTAACTCCTGGACTTTGTGAACGTTGGAGGAAGCTAGAATAAACTCCATTATTTTTCCAAGACCATTTTTTGTTGCGCAAAAACGGTTTCCATCGCTTTTTTGCCACATTCCAAAACCGCGTCCAATTGCTCGCGGGAAAAGGGTTCTCCCTCGGCGGTTCCTTGGACCTCCACAAACTTGTTTGACTCGGTCATTACAATATTTACGTCCGCCTCGCAGGAGCTGTCTTCTTCGTAATTAAGATCCGCGATTATTTGCCCGCTTTTATCAATCCCGACACTCAAAGCGGCCAAAGCTTCTTTAATGGGGTTCTCGGCGATCAGGCCGGCGTCAAGCAGCTTTTGAACCGCCATCGACATGGCCACGTAAGCTCCGGAGATAGATGTGGTTCTGGTGCCGCCATCGGCCACCAACACATCGCAGTCCACTAAAATTTGTCTCTCACCCAGCTTTTTAAAATCAACTACCGCCCGTAAAGATCGACCAATAAGTCTTTGTATTTCTTGAGTTCTACCAGAAGCTCCTTTTCTTTCCCGCCGAATGCGATCATGAGTCGAGCCGGGAAGCATGCTGTATTCCCCGGTCACCCAGCCGCTGCCTTTTCCTCTCATCCAAGGAGGAACGCTTTCTTCAACAACAGCTGTAATATGCACCTTGGTGTTGCCAAATTCGGCCAATACGCTGCCTTGAGCGTAGGGGTTGATATTCGGAGTAAATTTGATATTTCTCGGTTCGGATCTTTTAATTAATGACATGCTGGCTCCTTTAATGCTGGTTCATATATAGCTTTTTTTTTAGTAGTCTTCAACAATGATTCATGTGCATAAGAAAGAATGCGACTCCACCCAAGATTTAGCCGCAAGTTTGACCGCAGACTCAAATGAGAGCTTACTCGTCTCCTGTGAAAAACAAGTTAAAGGAGCTGGGCAAAGAGGACGCAAATGGATCAGCGCCGACCAGAGTCTCGCCCCTTCCTTCAACGCCCGCCCCGCGGAGATCTACACGCTAACCTCCCTGGAAATGGCGGTTTTGGCAAAAAAATTTATTTGGGAGCGCTTTAAAAAGGAAGTTCTTTTCAAATGGCCTAACGACTTATACACAAAAGAAAGAAAAAAATGCGGAGGAATCCTCATTCAGGGTCAAACAGACCGCCTGATTATCGGCATTGGATTAAATCTTTTTCTTAGAACTAAGACGGCGCCCGAAGAATTAAAAGATAAAATCGCCGGGATTTTAGATCATAAAACAGACATTGACATCAAAGAGTCCAGCTTCCAATTTTATTCTTTTGTGGCGGACAACAGGCTTCCAGCAAATTTAATAAAATGCTTGTGGCTTCAATCCTGCGTTCATTTAAATAGAAAAGTTAAAATTCTTGAAGGTGGCAAGTCCATTGAAGGCGTCTTCATGGGACTGGGAAACAATGGCCAGTGCCTGCTCAAGACAAGCAAAGGCCTGTCGGAATTTTACTCCGCCAGCCTGATTATTGATCCATAATGGAGTCGGAAATTTTCTGAATTTCTTTTTTTATGATATTTTCAGCCAAATCCGGGATCACTTCCCAAGCGACTTTTTCAATTTGGTTTTTACAATAATCTTTTACAAACCGCTCCACGAGAGGAGAGAGCTTTTGCTCCAACTCTTTTTCTAACTTTGATTGAATTTCTTCGCTCATGGCCGACAAATCGGGAGCGTAAGTTTGAGCGGAAGCCGCTGGCTCAGAATTCTCTTCTTGCATAATATCTTCTTGCATAATGTCTTCTTGCATAATGTCTTCTTGCATAATATCTTCGGGAAAATCTTCGGGAGTTTGATCTTCCGAATAATCGGAAACATCTTCTAAACTATGAGGCTGAACTCGAGGAAGGTCGTCCATTTCCACAGACTCCAATTCCACCGAGTCCACCGACTCGGAGCTAAAAGGTTTAAATTCCTCTTCAGCGGGTTCTTCTTCTGAAGCTTGCTCTTCTTGTCCGTCTTCAACAATGTCCGCGGCCCACAAGTCTTCCTCTTGATCCTCAACTTCATCTCTAATTTGTTCTTCCAGTTTTCTAACTCCCTCTTCGGTGTCTGTTCCGCCTGCGGAACCAGCGGAAATGTCATTGGTTTCCACCTCGAAGGAGTCTTCGTCCACTTTTAAATCACTTAATGAAATGAGTTGAGACCTTGGAGAGGCTTCCTCTTCTGTCTTTGTAGAGGCGCTTTCTGATGTCATAGCTCCCAGGTCGGGGTATTCAAGATCAGAGGATTCAGGCAGCGCCGCTTCCTCGTCTCTATCTTCAGGCTCCGCCTCCGCCATGGAATTTGAAATGACGCCGGGAATCTCTATCTCGCTTTCGCTCTTTTCCTGTCCAATAATCGAAGGAACTTCCATGCCCCAACTCTCAACTTCTTGGGCCAGTTTATTTTCAGTCTCGCTCGCGACGGGTTGACCTGACTGATCCTCATTAACTTCATTTTCCGCTTTATCTTCTGAGAATTTCTCTTCGGAAAATTGAGGCTGGTTAACCACCCATTCGTCTTCGCCAGAAGAAGAAGCTTCATCCTCAATCTCTTCAGGAAGCTCTTGTTCTTCCTCAAACGACTCCATGGAAAAGTCCGAGTCGCGCGAGCTCTCCTCGTCTTCGAGCTCGTCATCCATATAGGACTCATAATCAGCGGCCATCCCCCGGCATAAATTAATAAACTTGGTTCCATCGAAGGGTTTGACAATATGGTAATTGCAACCGCAATCATTTAAGAGATCTTCATCAATAGTGTCAAAAGTGCCAAAAAGCATCAGCACATTTGTTTTTGGATTGTGACTTTTAATTTCTCGGCAAAGATCATAGCCGGTTTTGTTTTCAGAGAGATTAAAATCCAGCAACACCATTGCGGGGTTGACGCTTTCAAGCATTTTTGAAAGTTTTTCAACTTCACGACATTCATGCAGCTCAAACGGCTCATTGGCCAGTGTTATTTTTATCACTTTTTGAATGGTCAAGCTGTCGTCAGCAATAAGTATCTTGTGTTCCATCAATTATTCCTTTAATTGAACAAAATGCTTTTTTATATGGTACGTAACCTAAAGCGCAATGTCTATTTTTAGCTACTTAGATTAAAACTCAAGGATCATGCAGGATTGATTGTCTAAATTGCCTTTTTGATTGGACAGCTTAAATAGATCTTCAATTTTTCCCTTGGAGTCCCTTTTAGGATGCAAAAGGGCGTCTTGAACTTCTTCTAAAGAGAGGCGCGAATAAACCCCGTCCGTCATCGTAATAATTTTGTCTCCAGGATAAACCCTTGCCTCCCTTACTTGATAATACAAATCAGGAAAGAGACCGAATCCGCTAAGCGGCATGCTTTTTAAATGGCTTTCGTACTGATCATTTGAAAGGTATAAAAAGCTGTCCTCAATAAACAACCTGTTCATCTTGCCCTTGCGATACAAGAACGAGGCGCAGCTGCCAACGGAAACCAATGTCACTACACTCTCAGACTTGGCAATGACGACGCCAGAGGCGCCGGCCCTGGCGGAGAATTCTTTTTTTAAATTTTCTTTAAATAATTGATTGTGTGAATAAACAAGAGCGTTAATGAGAGCGTTGCCTTCGATGAGATACTTGGGACTGAAAAAAAATGGCATAGTGGCGTCCGGGTCGGCGGCAAACTTGGTAAAAAAGTTTTTAATATTTTCTTTGAGGCTGGTTACGGCCACATCTCCGATCCCCGCTCCTCCAAAACCGTCAAACACCATAAAAAGCTCGTTCACAAGATCAAAGTCGTAAGCGTCTTCATTGGTTTGCAAAAATGGTCCGGGATGCGACTCCGCCGCAAAAGTTTTTAAATTCACGTCTTACTCCAAATAGTCTTTTAGCCGGTCGCTGGCTTTATTGTAGTATTCGCTGTTTATGGGCGAGATTTGTTGGACCTCCTCAAACTTTTCTTGCGCTTCATCGAAAAGGCTTAGACTTTCGGAAATTAAAGCCTCCCTATAAACCTTCATCGATCTGTTTCTCAAGGAGTCGTATATTTTGTCTCTTTCCGTAATCGCTTCTTCGTTGGTGGGGTCATACTTCAGAACATCTCCATAAGTCTCATAGGCCCTTTTTAAGTCTTGTCCTTCTTTAAAAGACCTGGCCCGGCCCAGTAAAGGGTTGATTTGAGCGGAAAGATTTTGTCTGGATTTCACTAGCATGTCGGTCGCCTCTTTAACCAAGTCCTCGTCCATGCCCTTTTTCTTGGTAAAGCGTTGCAATTTTTCAATTGCCTGATACCAGTCTTCTCTCAAAAAGAGCGCTTTTCCCGGTTGCAACGCTTCAACCATCGCCTGTCTTAAAGCCTTCTTTCTGGCTTTCTCCTCCTTAATTCTGGCCTGCTCTGACTTATAAGCGTCAATCTCCAACTTTAACTGGGGAACGTCCATATTCTCAGGATCGATCTCCAAAATTTGTCCAAACAAACTCTCGGCAACGGCGACCTCTCGGTTTTCAACGGCCTCTTTTGTTTTTTTCAACAAAGCCTGTATTTTCAATTGCCTCTTTTTTCTCTCTTTTTCGGCTTCTTCTTCAGCTTTTAATCGCAACAATTCTTCATGTCCTTGCTTAACCAATTTATGCAAGGTTTGCGTGTCTTTATAGCTTGAATCAATGCCGCGGATGACTTCTAAATATTCCTTTGCCTCGTAATACTCGCCCGCTTCATACTTTGCCAACGCCAACGCGTAGTTCTCTTCCAACTTCCCTAAAACTTCAGGAGAAAATTGTTTTTTATTTTCAGCGCTCGCCGGAGCCGCCTTGCCCTCTTTAAGCTGTTCAGACTTTGTTTTTTTATTTGAGCTTTTCGCGACTTGTTCAGGGTCCTCTTCGCCAGAAAGCAATAGCACAACAAGAACCAAGCCTCCTACAATGGCATAAAGTCTTTTTCTAGGGTCTCCCAACACGCGTTTAATAACGCTTTTTTCTTTAACCTCTTCCAAGGAATAGTTTTCGTCGTCGGGGTCCATCTGATCATAATCAACCTCTTCCTCAACCACCTCTTCGACTTCAACTTCTTGGTTGTCCTCGACAGGCATCAACATGTCTTTTTCATTTTCTATAAGGTCCGAAGTTATTTTAACAGTGAATATGGTCGAGCCGATTTGAAAATTGTCATTATTCGCAAGCTCGGACTTGTTGACTCTTTCACCGTTGTATATAGTGCCGTTAGAAGAGTTTAAATCTTCGATAAAACAATTAATCAGCGTTTTTCGTATAACCGCGTGAACAGAAGAAACTTCAGAATCGTTTAGAACTATCTGACATTTTTCCGGATCTCGGCCAATAAAAACTTCTTTGTCCTCGACTTGATATTTGTCAAAAGGCGCCCTCTCTCCGTCAATTTCCAAGTAGTATTTGGCAAACGATTGAAAGACTTGAGTGGACTCTCCTCCGCCCACCTCGCCAAAGTCCGCGCTTTCCCCTCCAAAGTCCGCGCTTTCCTCTCCAAACCCCTCTTCTGTTTCAAAAGCCGCGTTCTCCTCTCCAAAACCTTCTTCTTGGGAAAAAGCTTCCTCTCCTTCGCTGTCATCGGAAAAGTCCGCGCTTTCCTCGGCGGGTGAAGATTCAAAATCAGAGCTTGTTTCTTGGGGGTCGTCGACATGTTCCTCGTCGGCGGGTTCGTCGTCCGGGGCCTCTTCAAGCGAATTTAAAATGACCGTGGCCTCCTCGCTTGGCTCTAGGGCTTGCTCGCGACTTTGATCCGCGGCCAAAGCGTCTTCTTGCGGGAAAGTGGCCGTTAAATCGGACTCCGAGTTGGCGGAGCTCTTGGGCAAGTCGTCTACTTGAAGGACGAAGTCCGTAATAGAAAATTGGTCGCCATCTTTTAAGGAAGACCTGCCAACCTCATTGCCATTTACCAAGACAGTTCCCAAGTCGGAAAGCTTTTTTATATAAAGTTCGCCGTTTTCAAAGCTTAAAAGAGCGTGATGCCGAGATACCTGCTGATCTTCCAACACCAAATGGCAATCATCCGCGCGGCCAATAAAGATTTCCGCTCCGTTTTCAAGGTCCAAAGCGGGCACTTCCAGCTCGTAAAGTTTTTCAGAGAATTGGTAAACTTGAACTTTCATCAGTCAACCTCCTCTGAGCATTTTATCTCGCCCTCTTCCAGGCCAAGGTTTCCTTCCAAGAACTTAATGCTCTCTTTGGCGTTAAGGTACCTTTCGTCATTTGGATAACGATAGAGCAGTCTGAGAATCGCGCAGTATGAAGTGGCGGCGTTTTGATATTTCAAGGACTCTTCGTCCCTTTTCGCTTTTATAAACATCTCTTCAATTGATTTGTCTAAAGCCTCTTTTGTTTTCCTTAAATAAAACTGGGCGAGAGGATCGTTTGGGCTCCAGGAAAGAGCGTGTTCAAACTCGCTTATGGCCCTGAAGAAGTTCCCTTCTCTAAACTCTCTCAATCCTTTTTTAAAATACAAATTCAACTTTTCTTTGTTCTTTTTGTCTTCGGTTCGCTTTTGCTTTAAGCTGGAAATGAAAGGGTCCGACAACTCGTTGACTTTATAATTTGCCTGAGCCCTGCCTTTGCCGGGCAAGACTTGTTCATCCTCGCCGGTAAAGAGCAGCAAGATTGATAAAAGAGCCACAACCCCAAGGATCAATGTCATCTTGCTTTTAGGCTCCTCTTCAAACTCTTCATCTTCAAATTCTTCCGTCGTTTCTTCAACCTTTTTGACTTCCGCTTTGACTTCCACCTGATTAAACTTATAAACAGTTTTGCCAATGATTATTTTGTCGTTGGGGTTAAGAATATGCTGCTTAATCTTTAAGTCGTTAACAATCACGCCATTTTGAGATCCCAAATCCGTAATAACGTAGTCTTTCCCGACGCGAATGATTTCAGCGTGCTCCCTTGAAGACTTGATATCGTGAACCCGAATATCCGCTTTTTCAGTTCTGCCGAGGACAACCCGCTTGCCCGTTAAAAAATATGCCAAGCCTTTGTTCTTTCCCGTCAAGCACACAAGACGGTGGTGCGCGCCGGCCTCTTTGGGCAGTTCAAAATGTTTAAGAATTTTTACAGCGGAGCTCATTTAATCAAACATCCTCCATAAACGTGATGTAAAAGCCTTTTGCAAAATTGTCTTTGCCAATCAAAGAAGAAACATGGATGGCGAAATTTTTCCCTGTCAGCTCGTATACTTCGCTTTGATTGGTTCCGTCGTTATTCGCCGACTGATCGCAAAGATCTATCACTGTGGCGGCAAATCCCTGATCTCGCGCCGAATCAAGCAAACTGGTGCCGGCCGCGGCGCTTTCGCGCATTCCAGTCAACTCCTCCCCTTCCGAGTTGATATGTTCTATCATCTTCTCCGAGTTA
>JBBDND010000019.1:0-7996 GCA_040877865.1 Bacteriovoracaceae bacterium
CCAACACATATTCTGTGCGAATAAACTTTGGAGGAAACTTGCGGGTGGATCCGGTTAAAATGCTGGAGCGATCAATGGAGTCGCTGTCGTAATTGTGGGACAATTCCCCCACAAAAGCGTCCATAATGCCGTCGTTGTTATAATCCGCGCAGGAGGCGCTAAATGTTCTTCCTCCTCCCTGAGAGTTAAGGTTTCCGTCTGGGTCGCCGCCAAAGAGCGACTCCACTCCATAATCTCTGAATATTCTTTTTCCTTGTCTCACTTGATAACGGTTCATCCACAATTTATTAAGGTAGTTGTTGCTGCCGGCGGCCAATATGTCTGGAAACCCGTTCAGATCCATGTCGCAAATTTGGGAGGCGAAGGTGGGGATGGCGTTAACACGCATGGTTTTGTCGGGGTTCATTTCGTTTTCAGAAATCAAAAGCTCGCTGCGATCGACAAATTTTCCATTTTGGTTTTCCAACAAAAAATCCTTTGCCGGAAAACTGGTTCCTTGCTGACGAATAAACCAATTGCCCACAAAAAGATCCAAGTCCCCGTCTAGATTGAAATCAATCAGCCCAATCGTGGCCGCGGGGCCGGGATCAAGCTCAATCGCGCCAGCGATCTCTTTAAAGCGAACGGTTCCCCCTTTGTAGTAACCTTCATAAAGAGTCAAAGGCCGCTCGCTCATTTCCGATTTTTGATTGAGAACTCCAGTCAAAGCGTCAACTATGCCGTCCCCGTTAAAATCGTAAAAAAGGACATAGGAGGCCTTAATTGGCCTGTCGAAAAGAGAATCCGTTTTGACGTATTTTTGCTTGTGAATGTCGAAAAGAAAGAATTCTGGCTGACTAAAGTACTCCTTTATCAAGACCAAGTCGCTATAATTGTCATTGTTCAAGTCCACCAACATGAGATTGCTGGCGCTTAACCCTTCCAGTCCGTACTCATTAGTTTTATCAACAAAAAAAGTTTCTTCGCCTTGTGACGCGTTTTGCGGACCGTACTCAATTTTTTTTTCGTTCTCCAAAGTTTGCATCGCCGAATCCAAACTTTTTTGATCCCACACCCTGGAGGAGCTGCAAGAGATTAAGCAGCTTGTTAAAAGACAATATACAATCAGTTTAAACATGTTAAAATTATAAGAGATGTCTAAGGCAAAGTATAGTCGCGTTAATTCCGAGCTGTTTACTGCGTTTTTTAATCAGAGCTTGGGCTTGCGCATTGTTAAAAATCATATAAAAATAGTATAATGATGAGTAAAATTCGCAACTTATTCCAAAAATTTAAAAAGCGCTCGGCGCCATCAGAGCAAGAAGATATTCAAGAAGATATTACTGGCGAGCTCCAAGAAGACGAAGATAAAACTAGCGACATTCCGCCGGCCGCCCACAGAGCGGACGCGGAGGACGCGTCAATGCCCGGCGACTACGCCACATCCAGTTCCATTGAAGAGATTGACTTGGACAACGCCAAGCTTTCGATTAAAGACCGGGCGCAAATACGCGTTAGAAATTTAAAAGACAAGGTTGGTCGTTTTAACTTTAGGAAGTTTAAAACGCTTGAAGTTCCCAAAGAGGACTCGGAAGATATGTCTTCGACTTCCAAGAAACGTCTGTCCAGTCGCCTTTCAAAACTGACAGACTCCAGCCTGAAGCGTGTGGAAACGGGCAAATTAAAAGCTCTTCACCACGAGGTCTTCAATCCCAAGCGCCGCAACCAAATTCACAAGACCTTTCAATTTGTCGTCATTTTTAGCGCGGTTTTTATACTTGGCAAGAATTTGGCCTTGTTTTTAAAGGGTCCCGACATGGGGGAAGATTTAAGTAAAAGCATGTCTTCTTCCAGTCTGCAAAGCTTGGACGAGTCGCGCCTGTTGACCAGAGGACAACTAAACGAAATTCAAAACTCGGGACTGTTTAAAACTGACTTGGGCAAACCGGTGGACACCGCTAAAAAGCCCGTCATCGCCCAAGACGTAAAATGCAAAGAAGCCAGCAGAAAATCCAACTTGCCCATCCAACTGCTCAACACCGTTGTTATGCAAGACGCTGTTAAATCCATCGCGAGCGTTCAAGTTCGCTCAGGCAGAGAATTAACCGAGGTCCGCGAAGGCGACAAAATAAACGGGATGGCAAAGATAGACAAAATAGACCGACAAAAGCTCATTGTTAAAAATCTACAAGACGGCAATTGTGAAGTTATTGAAAACCAGGCCGACAAATTTTCCCGCCGCTCGCCTATCGCTGTCATGTCGGCCAGAGAAAGCAAAAGCTTTTCAGACAGAAAAGGCAAGGTTGAGGGGATTGAAAACGACGGCAACTCCTTTGTTATCGAGCAGTCCTTTATTCAAGAAAAAATGAAAAACATATCTGATGTCTTGACTCAAGCGCGGGGCATTCAGTTAACAAACCCCGACGGCTCGTTGTCTTTTAAGATTGTGGATGTGGAGCCTGGCGGAATTTTTTCTTATCTGGGAATTCAAAACAATGACATCATTACCCAAATAAACGGGAAAAAAATCACCAATTTAAACGAGGTCATGTCGTTGTTTGGAAAGATTTCAAATGTGGACAAGATGAATATCACCATCAATCGCTCGGGCGAAGAGGTTCCATTGGATTACAAAATTAGATAAAAACGACAAGTTTATAAAAAACAGCAAGGATTGACATGAAGACGAAGACAAGAAGTCACAAAACCCCAGGCCTTTTGGCCGCCGCGCTGACGGTCGCCCTTTTCCTTTCGCCTCAGGTTTTGGCGCAATTCAACAAATTCAAATCCAAAACTCGTTTTAATCCCCAGCAAGTTCAGCCTGTGAAGCCGTCCGAGTCGAACAACTTTCAAGGCGGCCAGCCTCAAGAAAATCAGGCCGGCGCAAATGAAAATCAACCAAGCGGCAATCAGGCCCAAAATTTTGAAGAAGATCGGCCCAATCAAGAGACTTTCGGAGCCCGCCCCGCCAAAAGGCCGCCTCCGGGCGCTAAAGAATCTAAATACGTGCAGCTCAATCCGGAAACAGCGTTTGGTCCGGAAGTCATCAAAAGCTTTGACTTTCCCGACACGGACATCATGGAATTGACCAAGCACATGCAAGAGCTAACCGGGATAAACCTCATTCTGGACAAAGACGTCAAGGGAAAGGTTTCCATTATGGCCCCGTCTCCCATCACCGTGGGAGACGCTTGGAAAGCTTATCTGGCCGCCTTAAACATGGCCGGCTACACTTTGGTTAAATCGGGCGAGTTTTACAAAGTGATCAACGCCCGGGATGTGCGCTATGTGCCCACCGCCATTTACACCGGCGCCTACACCCCGGACACCGAGGCCCACGTCATGAAAATAATCGCCTTAAAAAATGTGGACGATTCGCAAATCTCAAGAAACTTCAGGCCGTTTATGTCCCGTTACGGTCGAATCATAGACATTAAACAAACCAACACCATCATCATTTCCGACACGGGCGCCAATATCAATCGATTGGAAAAGTTAATTAAGTTTTTAGACGTGCCAGGCCATGAGGAATCTTTGCGCATCATTCCAGTAAAAAACTCGTCCGCCCAAGAAATCGCCAAATTGTTGGACGAGATCTTAAGGGAGAGCTCAGGCGGCAGAGGCGGGCCAAGAGCCAGAGGAGGACGTCCTAACACGTCCTCTAGATTTAGCGGCGGAGACAAAAGCTCAAACATCTCTAAAATTATAGCCGAACAAAGAACCAATTCCATTATCGCCATGGCCAACGCCGAGGGCGCCAGACAATTGCGCGACCTCATAAAGAAGCTTGACGTAAAACTTGTTTCTCAAAGCTCCGGACGCATTCACGTTCACTATCTTAATTACGGCAACGCCGAGGAGTTGGCTAAAACGCTTTCAACTTTAATTTCCGGCGCTTCGGCTTCCAGCGGCGGAGCTTCAGCCAGCGCCAGGGCCCGGGCGATTCGAGGCCGGGGAGAGGCTGAAGACGATCTGTTTAGCAAAGAAGTCAAAGTCACCGCCGACAAAAATAACAACGCTTTAGTGGTAACGGCTTCACCCACAGATTGGCTTACTTTAAAAAACGTCATCGCTAAATTAGACATTCCCAGAGACCAAGTTTATGTGGAAGGCATCATGATGGAAACAAGCCTCACCAAAGTGCGGGCCTTTGGAGTTGAATATCTTGGCGCCCACGCGGCCGGCAACGCCAATAGAGCGGGTTTTTTGGCTGGAGGAGGCCTGGTTGATTTGATGTCGGGCAATCCCACCAATCTTTCGGGATTTTTTCTCGGCGGCGGAACCGGAGGCACGGTAGAAATTCCCAACCCCGCCGGCGGTGACCCTCTGACAGTCAATTCAGTCAACGGACTTATCAAGGCCATCGCCACCAATACCAGCACCAACGTCTTGGCGACTCCTCAGATTCTTGCCATGGACAACACGGAAGCCGAGTTTGAGGTGGGCGAAACTGTTCCCGTCAGAAAAACCGTGGCCACAGACGCCGGAGTTCAAACCTCAACCGAATTTCAAGAGGCCAAGTTAAGCTTGAAAATCACGCCGCAAATCAATAAAGTCACTCGCTTTGTTAAACTTAAAATCAACCAACAAATCAACGATTTTAAAGGCGAAACCGACACTTCCGGCAACGGCCAGGCAACCACCACCAGAAGCGCCATCACAGAAATTATGGTTAAAGACAAAGACACCATCGCCATGGGCGGACTTTTAAGAGACAGAGAAGAGGTTTCTTTTAGCAAGGTGCCGCTTCTAGGAGACATACCGGTGCTGGGTTGGCTCTTCAAGAACAAATCCCGCACAGTCAACAAAGTAAATCTGTTAATGTTTTTGACTCCCAAGATACTTTCTCCATATGAAGAAAAGGCAAGCGCTCAGACTTTGGCGACTATAGAAAAATCCGCCGAAGCGATCAAAAAGACCATCATAGACGGGGATGAGCCTTTTGAGGGAGAGATGACAAGCCTGGCGGAAAAGATTAAGATTCAAGCCAAGCAAAATATCGATTCAAACAACAATATTTATCAAGAAATCAACGAATCTGAAGGTATTAAAAGAAAAGAAGCTCCGGTTGACGAGCCAAATTACCAAGAGATTATTCAGTCGATTGAGAATTAGGAAAAAGCATGAAAGTAGCGGATCATCTGCTTAAAAGAGTTGAAACAAATAAAAAAAGAATTGGAGAGCTGCTGCTTCAATACACCGCTTTAACCGAAAAACAACTCGCCGAGGCGCTGACCATCCAAAAAGAAGAGAATAAGCTATTGGGCGAAATTCTTCTGTCCAAAAACTTCATTCATCCCCACGACATCACCAAAGTGATTTGTCACCAAATTGAAATACCTTATCTGCCAGAATTAAAAGTGGAAGAAATTGATCCCAATATCGTTAAAGACATTTCCATCAATTACGCCAAACACCACGAGATTCTTCCCTTGCTGGAAAGCGAATACTCCGTGACGGTGGCCATGAGCGACCCTTTTAATTTTAACGTGGTCAACGACCTAACGGGAATTTTCAAAAAAGAAATCAACATCGTGGTGACCACTCCTCTAAAAATTCAAGACGCCATCAACCGCGTTTACGAAAAGGCCAACCGAAATATGGTCGACTCTATCGAAGACGAATTCGAGGAGAATTTGGATTTGGACGGCCCGATTGACATTCTGGACGCCTCGGCCGACGAGGCTCCGGTCATCAGGTTTGTAAACTCCATCATTTTTAGGGCGGTTAAAGAGAGGGCCTCGGACATTCATATTGAGCCTTATGAAAAAGAAGTGGTGTACCGTTTTCGCATTAACCGGGTGATGACGGAAATTTTAAGACAACCTAAAAAAACCCACGCCGCCGTTTCCTCCAGAATCAAGGTTATGGCAAAGCTCGATATCGCGGAAAAGCGGCTGCCTCAAGACGGCAGAATCAAAATTAAGATCGCCGGAAAGGACATCGATATTCGTTTGTCCACCGTGCCCGTGCAAAACGGGGAAAGAATTGTCATGCGGGTTTTGGAAAAAACCAACACCGTGCTCGAACTGGAAAGCCTGGGGTTCCAAGGAAAGATCCTCCAAAGCCTCAAAGAGTTGGCCACTAAAAAACACGGGGTTTTGTATGTCACAGGCCCCACCGGACACGGGAAGACCACCACTCTCTTTGCGGTGCTTGACCGCATGAACACTCCCGATCGCATGATTATAACGGTGGAGGATCCGGTAGAGTACGAATTGGCCGGCATCTCCCAAATCCAGGTCAATCCCAAAATTAATTTAAGTTTCGCCATGGCCTTGCGCTCGATTTTGCGTCAAAACCCGGATGTGGTCATGGTGGGCGAAACAAGAGACCAAGAAACGGCGGAAATGGCGATTAACGCCTCCCTTACCGGACACTTTGTGCTGTCCACCTTGCACACCAACGACGCTTCCAGCGCCCCCACCCGTCTTATCGACATGGGAGTTCAGCCTTTTTTAATCTCCTCTTCGTTGGTGGGAGTCTTGGCCCAGCGCCTGGTCAGAACCCTTTGCAACAATTGCAAAGAACAAGTTGAACTGACTCCCCACGAAATGCAAATTTTAGATATAGAAGAAGTCCCCGAGGACGCCAACGTGTGCAAACCTGTTGGCTGTGAAAAATGCAATCACACCGGTTACGCCGGCATGACGGTGGTGGCCGAGCTCTTAATGATTACCGACACCATCAGGCAGCTCATCTTGCAAAAAGCCGACGCCTCCACCATCAAAAAAGCGGGCGTAAAAGAAGGCATGAACACTTTGAGCATGGACGCCATTATCAAAATTTTTAATGGCAGGACGTCTGTCGAAGAAATCATGAGAGCGATTATTTCTGAAGCGGAAGAAGAAGCTTAATCATTATTTAATTTTTTATCAACGAGATCTTATGCCTATTTTTTCATATAAAGGTTTGGATAAAACCGGAAAAGAAATCAAAAACGCCATAAACGCCGAATCTATCATTCAAGCGAAGTCCAAGGTTCGCAATCAAGGCGTCATGTTAATTGACATCAAGGAGAAGAAGGCCAAAGCCGACGTCAAAGGCGGCGGAATCAGCTTTGGAAACAAAGTTAAAATAAGCGACTTGGCTTTGATGACCAGACAGTTGGCCACTCTGGTAAGGGCAAAAATTCAGATTGTTGAATCCCTTTCCGCCCTGCAAGATCAAATCGACAACGACTATTTGAAAGTGGTGATCTCCGAAGTCAAACAAGACGTCAACGAGGGCTCCTCTCTGGCGAACGCCATGAGCAAGCACCCCAAGGTTTTCAACAACGTGTATGTGAACATGGTTGAGGCCGGCGAGGCTTCCGGCACCTTGGAAATTGTGTTGTTGCGTTTGGCAGACTTCACTGAAGCTCAATTAAAATTAAAAAATAAAATTCAAAGCGCCATGCTTTACCCTCTGATTATGGCGGGGGTCGGAACCGTCTTGATCAGTTTGATATTTTTGTTGGTCATCCCAAAATTGGCCAAGATTTTTATTTCCATGAGAATGGAGCTCCCCTTGCCCACTAAAATCTCGATTGGCATTTCCAACTTTATGCAAAGTTATTGGTGGGCCATCCCTATTTTTGTATTTTTTGCCATGTGGCTGTTTAAAAAATGGGTCAACTCGGAAAAAGGCAAAAGAAAGTGGGACTACCTTTTGTTAAAACTTGTCATCATTGGAAACCTCACCCGCAAAATCAATGTTTCCAGGTTTTGTTCAACTCTGGCCACGTTGTTAAACTCGGGAGTTCCGATCTTGGTGTCCCTTAATATTGTTAAAAACCTCATTCCAAACATGCTTATAAAAGACGCCATCGACAACGCCAAAGACTCAGTCAGCGAAGGCGCCTCTTTGGCCGGCCCGCTTAAAGAAAGCGGCCACTTTCCCAATATGGTGACGCACATGATCGCTTTGGGAGAAAAATCCGGCGAACTAGAAGACATGTTAAAAATTGTGGCGGAGAATTATGAAGATCAAGTCGATAATGAAATAGACGGTTTAACTTCGTTATTGGAGCCCATTA
>JBBDND010000020.1:0-7991 GCA_040877865.1 Bacteriovoracaceae bacterium
CTCCGCTGTCTGGTTCGTAACGAGTGTTGATATTGGTTTTGTGTCCCAGGTATTCAAATCCGTTTACACTGCCAGTTGGAACATTTGTCTCTGTCCCGTTTGGCGAGACTTTTGTCACGGTAATTTCGCTGGCGTTGATGTCGGTTTCCGAGGCGGAGCTGATTTTCCAATGATCGTACTTGTGTCCCACCAACTCATGGTGAATACTGCTGTTAACCACCGAGAACAAGCTTGAATAATTGCCTGAACACAAATCCCTGGAGTTTTTAAGAGTGTTGTCGTCTGAATAGTCAAAACTGTCATAAATTTCTTGCGACATTCGTTTGTAATAATGTCCCATCTTCCAACTGTTGCAATTGGTGTGGGGAACCAAAGAAATAAATCTAAAGCTCTCCGAGTTTAACGTGTCGTTGGCCAGAGTCAGAAAGCTTTGTTTTCTGTCGGTGAAGACACTCTCGTTAACTGTTGTGCCAAAGCCGTCGTTGTCTTCGACCACCTCGTTGTCGTCGCCGTTGGAAATCATCACCGCCACCGTGTGGGCGTTTTGACGGAAAATGCCGTTTGAACGGTTGGCGTCGATGACATCATGGACTCTTTTTAGGCCATGCTCGTCATTATTTCCCGCGGGGTCGCCAAACAATGTTTGTGAACTGATAGAACCCAATTCAATAAGACCTGGATAATGGGCAAGAGACTGGGTTAAGGAGTTGGTGTCGCTGACAATAAGCGGATAACCGTTGATATTGTCCCCATCTATTGGTTTTAGAGGAGCGATGTAAACGTGATAATCGAATTCATTGGAAATGGTGGAAACTGTCGCCGCAATTTGATCTTTAATTTGTTGAAAACTGTCTTGCAACGTGCTGCCAGAGTTGTCGACCACAAATAAAATGTCCACAGGGGGTTTTACAAAGCGCATGGCGGCGCAAGTGTTGTATTGGAAGGTTTCCAAGTCGGGGGCGCCAAAAGACTCCGACAAGGTGTTCTGGGTCAGGATCTCTTCGCCGCAAGAGCTTAAAAGCGAGCTCAACAGTAAAATTGAAAATATTTTCTTCAACATAAGTTTCCCATTATTAGCTTTTCCTTATTACTGGTCGGACGAACTTAAGTATTCCTTTAATATGAATTCTCCCCATAAAGGGCAAAAAGTGCCCCATCTCTAAAAAGAGAAGGGGACTAGGTTAAGATTGCTATAAGCCCTTATAATTATTAGAGCGGAGTGAGTATGAGTGAGAAATGGTATTACGTCATGTCAGGAGAGCGCAAAGGTCCCGTTGCAAAAGATGAGGTGCTCTCTCTCTACCGTGAAGGACAGTTAAACGAGCGGGATTATGTTTGGCGCAAAGGATTTGAAAATTGGATGAAAATCGCCAATGTGGAAGACTTAGAGGAGCCCCAGCTGCCAAGCGCTCCCGAGGAAAGTTTGGAATTGCCGGAACCTATTCAAAAGCCCGTCCAAAGAGAAGAGTTGGATTTATCTAATATTGACTCCTCTAAAAAAGAGTTCTTCATCAAAACTGGCGCCGACCGAGGTAAGCAAGAAGCCGAATACGGGCCTTTTTCATTGGATCTTTTAAAAAAGCTTTATGACGAAAACCGCGTTAACGGTAAAACATTTGTCTTTTCCAAACAGATGGAAAATTGGCGGCCGCTCGCGGACGTTAAAGGATTCGAACAAGTGTTTGAAGAGACTCCTCCAATTATAAAAGACGAGGATCGGCGCGCCTTTAAAAGGAAGCCCTTTATCGCTCGCATGTTTATTGGCGACGACAGGCAGGTGTTTGAAGGTATATGCCGGGATGTTTCGGTGGGCGGTATGCAAGTGTTGGTGGACAATTACCCCATTGAAGTTGGAAAAAGGGTGACTATCAACGCGCACCCTGAAAATAGCGAATATCACTTTACCGCTTCGGGGGAAATTGTGCGCGAGCTTGAAGGCGGGCTTGGTTTTTCTTTTCGATTTATAAATTTAAATGAAGAGGCGGTAAAAGCGATTAACTCCTACACTTCTCAAGAGTAAGAATAGCGATGCCGAAAAGCGAAACATTGCGAGTCAAAGAGCCATATGTCCTTAGAGATGGAAACTTCACTTCTCGCGTGGAGGAGTCGCATGTTTCCTTTCGCCAATATTCCCGTTCTCCAAAATTAAACAAAAAAGTTATTCATGTTATTCTGCAACATGGCGCCGTTGAATATCACAAAAGGCACATGGATCTGATTGTCGCTCTGTTAGAAAAATTTAAAAATGGGATTGTCGTTTCGTGCATGGACTTGGTGGGACACGGTTACAGCGGAGGAGCCAGGGCGTACGTTGATTCTCTGGAAAGCTACGCCCAAGACTTTTTAAAATTCTCTAGAGTCAGCGCGGCTCTTTATCATGAGCGGGAAGTCATTGGCACGCACATTATAGGGCACAGTCTAGGAGGCATGATCGCTTTAAAAACCGTTGTTGATTATAGCGACCAACTGCCCTTTGGCGTGGACTCCATGATATTGACCAATCCTTGCATTAAGCCAAAGATTAACGCTCCCAAATTTGCCCGGGATTTGGTGGAAAGCTTTTCCGCCGCGGCGGGAAAAACGCGTCTTCCCAGTCTTTACACGGGCAAAGATCTTACGAGCGTGGTCTCAAAGGCCATTAGCTTTGACGGCGACCACTTGAACTCTCATTTTTTAACTTTTGCAATGGCAAACGCCATTTTGCAGGCAAGTTCTTCCATAATGTCCTATTCTTATTATTTGCAGGCCCCAACCCTGTTTATTCTGTCGGGACAAGACAAAATTGTGGATAACGAAGCGACAAAACTCTTTATTGGCGGAGTGAATAAATCTTTAAGCAAGACCCTTTATTATGTTGACGCAAAACATGATATTTTAAATGAAACTTGCGCAAAAGAGGTCTTTCAAGAGATAATTGAATATATTGAAAATCCGCAATTGGAGCAAGAATGAAAGCTTTATGGACATTTAAGTCTCTTATTCCCCTGTCGGGCGTCTCCCTGTTGTTTGCGCTCTTGATGGCGGCAGGCTGCGCAGGCTCTTATCAAGGCCAAAACAGAATCCAAAAAGACAAAGTGATCGTTGCCGGCGGAGTCATTAAAGACAAAAAGTGGGACGATCGTCTGGTCTTTAAAAGAAGTTCTTTTTTTAAAGGCGCCAATCTGCATTATGATATTTTGATCGCCAAGGTGGCGGAGGAATCACCTTTTATGGCCTGGATGGAGAGCTCCAAAAACGCGGCGAAGAAATGCAATAAATTCTTTATTGTCTTGCTATATAAAAACCAAAACGCCCGGCAATTGTCCCACTCCGTGGTAAGAGAACAACTTAGAGGACCTAACATGTCCTTGATTAACGCCACTGATTTTAAAAGAAATTTTAGAGAGCATTATCTTTTTAACGAATACAATTTTAAAGGACATTCTCTTCAAGGGCTGTGCGACATGTCCATGGGAGAGCGCTCAGAGCTGAAAGTGTTTATTCCAGGATTTGAGCAAACAAATATTCTTTAGTCTTTGAAATAAATTAATGGGTTACGAGTGGGAATCACCGCTCAATCTGTAGGCCTTTATTCCTAATTTTGCTTAAAGAAAAAACCAAGCTTTCCGATAAGAAGTTGAGGTTAAATTATGAGTGACAAAAAATTTGAACGTTTCGGCAAGTACTTGATCTTAGACCATTTGGTTGACGGCGGAATGGCAAAAATTTGCAGGGCCAGGTTTTTGGGAGAACAGGCAAACAAGCTTGTGGCCGTTAAGATGGTCCAGGCTCAATTTTCTAAGGATCCCTCTTTTGTCCAAATGTTTGAAGACGAGTTAAAAGTCACTTTCGGTTTGCTTCATCCCAATATTGCTCAAATGTACGACTACGGCATCGTTGACGAGCAGCTGTACACCGCTATGGAATATGTGGACGGCGCCAATTTAAAACAATACTTGGATCGGTTAAAAGAAAAAAACTTTGTCTTTCCTGTGGAAATTTCCACTTATATCACATCTCAAGTTTGTCAGGGACTTCACTACGCCCACACTTTTACCGACAAACTGACGGGCAAACCCTTTAACATCATTCACAGGGACATTTCGCCTCACAATATCATGTTGACTTATGACGGCTCGGTAAAAGTGATCGACTTTGGCATCGCTAAAGCCGACTCTAATAGCGAGGCCACTCAAGCGGGAACAATTAAAGGGAAGCTTTCTTATTTGGCTCCCGAATATTTGGACGGCCTGCAACTTGACCACCGGTACGATCAGTTCGCGGTGGGAATTACCTTGTGGGAGCTGTTGTGCAGCAGAAAACTTTTTCAAGCTTCCAACGATCTAGCCGTCTTAAAGCAGATCCAGGCCTGCAAAGTGCCGGCCCCGAGCTCAATCAATCCAAACGTTCCAAAGGAGCTGGATCAAATTGTTTTAAAGTCTCTGGCCAAGGACAGAAGTCAGCGCTACGAGAACATGGACAAGTTTAATCGCGCCTTGGTTAAGTTCTTGTACTCCAATTATCCCGATTTTAACGCGACTGATTTGGGGTATTTCGCAAAACAACTGTTTAAAGAAGAAATCACAAAAGACAAAGAAAAATTTGTTGAATATGGAAAAATCGACATCAAACCTTACTTGGAGGACTTGGCAAAAGACTCCAATGGAAACGGCGCCTCGCCCGACGTGGGGGAGAGAACCAGTTTAACCAAAAAAATTGAGCTTGATTTTGGTTTGGAAAATCAAAGCCCTGAAGAGTTGACTCAGTTTACCAGCGGGCTTGAGCTTGACGGCGGCGGCACCAAGACAAATTTTAAAAGTCCTGTCGGCGGCTCCGCGGCTGCCAGAAAGGCCAAAGCTCCCGGCGCGGGCTCAACAATCAGAAAAAAAGTGAGAAGAGGGGGCGGCGCTTCGGCAAAAACCAGCTCAACCACTAGAGTGAGAAGAAGGAAGGCCGACAGCTCCAACAAATCGGCCGTTAGAAAGAGATCCGCCGCCAAGAAAGTTGAGGCGAAGAAATCTAGCTCGGGGCTTTACCTTTTTGTCGCCTGCCTTGTTTTGGCGGTTTTTGCCTATACCCAGCCTAAAATGTTGTCGGATTTGACGGGAATAAATATCGCGCAGATTTTTGGGGGGGACGATAGCGGCTATGCGAGCTCAAGTCGAAATGTGGCAACGGTGGATCACAGCCAAATTAAAAATTCCAACTCCAGTCAGGGAGAGGTTCGTTTTAGCAATTTAGATTCAAAAATGAGGATCTATATAAACGGCCGGCAAGCGAGCGCCAAAGGAATCAAGGCTTTGGTTCCTTTGAATAAAAAATTTCATGTCACAATTAGAAAAAGCGGTTATAAAAAGTATGATTTTGAACAACCTTTCTATCTCACAAGGGAAAAACCCAATGTGAGTTTGTCCATTCCGCAACTTGAAAAAGAGGAAGTTGGGCTTTTAAGCACTTCTCAAAACTTTACTTCCGGTTCCAAACTGATCATTGAAGTGGACGGAGAAAAGATTGAAAGGGATTTGCCGTTTAACAACATGAGAATTCCCGCGGGACAATACGAAGGCGTCATAGCCAATCCTCTGCTGGGCTCGGAGAGGAAAGTCATCTTTGAAATTCAAGAGAATAAAAGGCTGTTCTTAGAATAGTTTGATCGATTGATATGGGTTAAGCTTTCTTTTTTTTCTCAAATCGTTTTTTTATCTTGAAGCGGTTGGCTTTTCGCATGGTAAGCATTTTCATGATTTCCGCCGCGGTTTCTTCCAGCGCTTTGCCTGTGACGTTAAAAACCGGCCATCTTTTATTTTCGGCAAAGACTCCATTCGCCCACTCGATTTCTTCTGAAACTTTTCTTATGTCGGCATATTCCCCGTCGCTGTCCACGCCTAGGCGGGTGAGGCGATTTTTTCTAATCTCATGCAAAGCTTCTGGATCAATGGTCAAACCAAAAATTTTTCTTTGATCGATTTCAAAAAGTTTTTCAGGCAGAGGCAACCCCATGACAATGGGAATGTTAACGACTTTTACGCCCTCAAGGGAAAGATAAATGGAAAGGGGAGTCTTTGACGTTCTGGAGATTCCCACCAGAACAACATCCGCCTCTTCAAGCGTTTTGATGTTTCTGCCGTCGTCGTGATTTAGGGTGAACTCAACCGCCGCCACTTTTTCAAAATATTGGTCGTTTACGGCGTGTAAAAGCCCTGGTTGGTAATCGGGTTCCATTTCAAAAATATTGGCGAATTTAGTCAGCAGCGGGCCTAGAAGGTCCACAGAACGCACATGCTCAATTCTGCTAATCTCTTGCACGTAGCTTCTGAGATCGGGGGAGACAATCGTGTAAACCACCATGTCGTGGTGAAGCGCCGCTTCTTGGAAGATTGCGTCAATATGATTCTTGGTCCTCACGTTTTTATAGCGGGTAAAGAAAATTTCCTTCTCCGGAAACTGAGTAATGGCGGCTCTCGTCATGGCCGTGGCCGTTTCGCCGGTTCCGTCGGAAATGACTATCACTTTTAAATTTTTTTTGGGCTCAATGGTCATGGTTTATTTTAACCCTATTTAAAAACGAATCAAAATCTTCAACAATTTTGCTCGCGTTGACAAGCGGATTATACTCGTTCTTTTTTATTTTTTTAAACCAAGTTCTCTGCGCTTTTGCAAGTTGACGGGTGGAAACATTTATTTTTTCCAACAACTCCTCTTGCGCCGTTCCTTTTAACAGATGCTCAACCGTTTCTTTATAGCCAATCGATTGCATCGGTTTTTCCTTCCCACTAAAGCCTTCCTCCAGCAAGGTTTTTACCTCTTGAACCAGGCCTTGTTTGAGCATGGACTGAGTTCTGGCTTGAATAAGCTTGTAGTGCTCCTCTTTTGGCAAATCAAGATGAGCGTGGAAAATATTCCAACCCAATTTGCGAAAGTTTGAGTTCTCTTCTCTTGTCTTTAGCATTTTTTCCCTTTCTTCGGAAAATTTCGTTCCTTGGGTCCAAAAATGCTCCACGGCCCTGCGAATTCTATAATGGTCGTTTGAGTGATAATGATTAAATGAGTTGGGATCGTTCTTTTTTAAAACCTCTAAAAAGGGAGCGATGCCCTTATCCTTGTAAAGGATCTCAGAGCGCTCCCTCGTTTTTGGATCTACCGTCGTCGAATCGAACATTCCATAAAGAAGCGCTTGCAAATAGAAACCGCTGCCCCCAGTTAAGAACACGATTGAGTCCTTTGAGTGAAGCTCTTGGATGGTTTTTAGAGCCAGTTGCGCGTAATCGGCGGCGTTTATGGGATCCTTGGCGCTTCTTATGTCAATCAAATGATGGGGACAGGCGGCAAGCTCTGAACTGTCCGGCTTTGCCGTTCCGATGTTTAACTCTTTATAAAAAAGCAAAGAGTCAAAATTGACAATGTCTCCGCCAAATCTTTGGCGCAATGCCAAGGACGTTTTTGTCTTGCCGGAGGCGGTCGGTCCCGAGATGACACAAACGATATTTTTATTCATAGAATTTTTTTAATCTTGTCATATGTAAGCTCTACCGCAATCTCAAGTTCGATCAGAACGGGCAAGGTCATGCCTTCAATCGCCTTTTGGTGAAAGTGTCCCCATCCCGCTTGATCTTCAACCCGGACGTCTTTTAAGCTTTCTGTAAGAGGGCCGGAACTCTTACTCTTTTGGTTTAGGCACGCTTCAAGATGTTCTTTGTAGGGAAAGTTCTTTAGGCACTGCGGGAAGGTTCTGAGAACGAGTTCGTCTCCTCCTATATTGTCTACTTCAAAGCCAAAACTTGCCAAGGCGAGAATAGTCTCTTCGGAAGGGGGCTCTTTAAGTTTCAAAGGTTGGCTAACCAACAAAGGCAAAGGGTTTTTATCTCCCGTGGCAAGAGCTTGGATCATCCACGCGCTCATGAGTTCGGGCGTCTTTAAAAGAAACAAGTTGTCTTGAAACTTTATAAAAGCGATATCTTTAACACTCCCGATATTTTGGAAAACCTTGTCTTCGTGGGGATTGGAGCTTTCGG
>JBBDND010000021.1:0-1499 GCA_040877865.1 Bacteriovoracaceae bacterium
CAATGTGATGGAAGTCAGCAAATGGATTGCGCCTGGGACAACATTTAGTTGCCGCTTCAGGGCCAGATTCTCCAATTGTTCCGATTGCTTTAACGACCCCGACACGGGAGAAGAGTACATGGACTACGAACTCGCCGGCGAGAAACCGTACAAAGTGATTAACTTTAAGTTTACGGTGATTGACTAATGAATAAAAAACTCGTTTGCCTATTGTTGTTTTTTTCAGTCCTCGCGGCGGGAACCTGGTTTATTTCAAAAAATGGAAAATACAAATTGGCGCTCAGAAGCAAATCCGCTCCCACTTCCATTCAAAAAGATGAGGACGGCAAAGAAAAAACACGAATTTCACCCCAAAACAAATTCGCAGACGAAAAAGACAAACTCGCAAATAAGAAAAGCAAAGAAGAAAAAAAACAAGATAAAGAAGAAAAAAACCAGGCGACAGCATCAAACTCCAGAGGCGTCGCTAGCGTCCCCAAAGGCAAAGATAAAAAAAATTGGAGCGCGAATTTGTCGCGAAGGCTTACCAACCAACTAAAAGCCTACCAGGCCAAACCTAAAATAAAAAGTCTGGGAAGCTCCAAGATTAAAATACAATCTTCGTTTCAAGACGTGGAACATGTGCTGATTTCAATTGACAAGGGCAATGGAAACGTTTCTTCTTACGAGGCGTACATTCATCCCAAGACGGGAAGCGTTTTAAGAACCTGGAACCAAACGCGTTTTGAATTTAGAGAACCGCTAGCGCTAAAGCTTAAGCCTTTTAGGCCTTCGCCTTAAGTTCTTCTTCCAACTCTTTTATCCGGTCGGCGTCGACCTTTTTTACCAGACCTTTAGGCTTTTTAACCAGCGCCACCTTCTCTTTGGAGAAGAACTCTTTCACCCCGTCCATGTCTCCAAGGTACGCGGCCTGAAAATATTTTTTACTGGCCTCTTCGCCCGCTTCGCAAAAGTAGGCCTTGATTTTAGAGGACAAATTTGGCAGGTAGGGCTCGAAAAGAGCGCTTAAATAAAAAGCGTAAATTGCGGAATGGGCGATGGTCTCTTTTGCGGCTTCTTCGTCTTCTTTTATCTGGGCCCAGGGAGCGCGATCGGAAAAATATCCGTTGGCCTGTTGTCCGATTTGCATCAAAAGATCCAGCCCTTTTTTAATTTGAATTTTGTCCAAAGCCTCGTGATAAGATTCGATCAGACCTTTTAAGGCGCGGGCCCCGCCGCTTTCAAAAAAAGACTCAAAATGCTTGCCCTCGATTCCCTCTTTCCAATTTTTATGGAAAAAAGACAAAGAGCGATTGATAAAATTTCCGATATTGTTGGCCAGCTCGCCGTTTATTTTCGCTTCAAATCCTTTCCAAGTGTAGCTGGAGTCGCTGGATTCGGGAATAAGCGTGGTTAAATAATATCTTAAGTTGTCCGAGCCAAATTCTTTTATCGCCTTGTCGGCGTCGATGTACCAGCCCTTGGATTTTGAAAATTGCTTGCCTTCCAAATTAACTTAT
>JBBDND010000022.1:0-7873 GCA_040877865.1 Bacteriovoracaceae bacterium
TTTGCTCAAACAGAGAATAGACAAGGCTTTGATTCTTTTGATCCAAATTCTGCAAAGGCTCGTCCCCAAAAAACAAGTCAAAAGGACGCATGAGCGCCAACACGAGTTTTAATTTCTGGTTTTCCCCGCCGGACAAATGTCGCGAATTTTTATGCAATAGCTTCTCTATCTCCAAATTCCTCGCGGCTTCAATCTCTTGCCACGGTCTTGCGCCGGGAACCTCCTCCTCCACTACCGCCAGGGCGTCTTTGACTCTCATGTCGGTTAAAGGGTTGAAAGCGGCTTGATCCATAAAGGTGGCTTCAAAGCCTTGATAAAAATTTCTATGAGTCTTTAAGTATGTAAAGAAAGTGGTTTTTCCCGCGCCGTTTGGCCCCGTTAAAAAATTGAGGACTCCCTCCTTGGCAAAAAAGTCAACGCTGACAGGCCTGGAGTTCACTTGAAAAGCGTTACTCTGTTTTATGGACAAGCTCATAAGAATTTTCCGAAAAAATCGGAGTCGACAAGAGATTTTAAAAAGAGCGCCTGCCTAATTCCCGGGGTTAAGACTCCTTTGTAGCCAATATTGAAAACTCCCTCTTCAACCCGCTCTATAAGAATTCCCTCCTTCTCGGACTCGTGAATTCCAATATGCGCCGGATTTTTCAATCTTGATAAAATCTTCTTAGACCAAGGAAGATAAGCAAGGTTTCCGGGATAAGACCGCGCTTTCTTTTGTTTCTTAAAGAATTTGACGAAGCCGTCATTAGCAATAACCAGCTCCGGCGGCCTTTGGCCTTTTTTAAAAGATCCAAGGTAAAAAACAAAAGTGGCCGGAGGAAGATTTATTTTTTTCCAAGCGGCTTTAATTTTTTTCATTTCATCTTTAAGGCTTTTTACTTTATTAGAGCAGCCCTCCAAAAAAGGATTAATGGCCTCAAGCGCCGCTTGGTTCGCGGCAAAAGGATCCATGTCCCTGGTTGTTATCTCCACCAGTTTTTTAAATTTATTTTGACTTAAAGCTTTTTCAAGCTCAGAGCTTTGGTCAAAAAAAATAACGGGCTCATTAAATTGAGACAAAACTTTGGGAGAGACAAAAATTCCGCCCGCGATTTTTTTGATTTTTTCCGTCTCTACCGGATGAAAAGTTGACACGGCTTTTAAGGCGGGGTCTTTGAGCAAAGCAAGCTCTTCCAGCAAAGTCGTGACTGGCCCAGAAAAAGAAAGAACTTCCAGGCCTTCTTTAAAAGAACAGGCCCAGGCTTTGTGGGGAAGCGCCAAGAAGTAAAACAAGAGCAAGCTTAAACTAAAATCCCTGAGCATCCAGAGCCTCGTTGGCCATTTGGTCGCACAACTCGTTTTGAGGGTGCCCAGAATGTCCTTTTACCCAAATAAACTCCACACTAAAGCGCTCATTAAGCTCGTCCAGCCGCTTCCATTGCTCAAGATTCTCTGGAGTTTTCTTGTCAGCTTTTTTCCAGCCTCGCCGCTTCCAGCCCGGGGCCCAACTGGTAATTCCGTCCACCACATAGCGGGAATCAGTGTAATAATAAATCTTTTGGTAATTGTCGGGACATTCCTCTAAAAAGCTCAACCCTTCAATGACACCTTGCAACTCCATTTTGTTATTGGTGGTGACCTCACTCACCCCGCTAGCTTTTTGCACGATGTTTCCTTGGTGGTCTTGCGCGATGAACGCCCAGGATCCGGGTCCGGGATTTCCCCGACACGCTCCGTCAGAAAAAAAGGCTATCTCGTCGGGATTGATAACGGGCGCGGGCAAGCTTTCCGGCCCAAGAGAGGTTTCCTCGTCGGGAAGGTCTTCAATCGCCCTCTCAATAGTCTCAAAAGCCTGAGCCACAGAAGGCCCCTCAAGGCTCTTTTTCAAGGTTTTCAGCGATGATTTCAACTTTTTCTTTAAAGACATACTTGTTTTTAACTTGTTATTTATCATTTGGAAATAACAGGATTTGACTCGACGCCAAAACTCAATTTTGTCCTCTTTTCAATTGGCCGTCTCTCATATAAGCTCTCTGTTTTTAGGCGCTCGCTTTAGCGGCGCTCTTTAGGCGAGGTTTATTTGGAAGGCGAGGTTGATTTGGATATTCAATATTCCATAAAAGTCTACAAACAGTATTTTAATTTTGCCGCGTCCCACTTTTTAATTTTTGAAAACGGAGAGCGCGAACCTTTGCACGGCCATAATTATCGCGTCATGTTCAAAGGAGAAGCGCCAAAACTTAAATCTGACATGGTTTTTGATTTTTTGGACATAAAACCCATCGTTAGGGAGGTGTGCGACTCCTTGGATCACAAGCTGCTTTTGCCCAAGGACAACTCGCATTTAAAAATTCACGACAACGGAAACAGCTTTCACCTTTCCACTCCCGACGAATCCGAGTTTATCATTCCAAAACAAGATATCCTTATACTGCCAATTTCAAACACAAGCGCCGAAAGGTTGGCCATATACATATGTGAAGAAGTTAGAAGAATTACCAGGGAAAGATTTGATTTTTGCTTTTCGGCTCTTGAGGTCGAAGTGGAAGAAACCCCCGGGCAATCAGCGGTTTACGCGCACAAGGAAAGCTAGCATGATTTTTCATCCCTTAGAGTCCGGAGCGAGCGTTGAAGGAAACCCCATTGAAGCGTTTAGAACGGACATAAAATCCAAAACACACCTTTACCTTATTGGCGGCACCCATGGGGACGAAGTTGAGGGCGTGTATGTTTTAAAGGAACTCTTTGAGTGGCTAAAAACCGAACACTCGTTGGAGGAGCTGCCAATTGTCGTCGTCCCAATCCTCAATCCCGATGGATACCGCGCCGGCACCCGAGTAAACTCCCACGCTGTCGATTTAAACAGAAACTACCCCTCCGCCAATTGGAACGAAACGGCAAAGAAGGCGAAATACAACCCCGGTCCCGAAGCTCTTTCGGAGCCGGAAAATAAATTTTTGGAAAAATTGTTTAACAAGTTCAAGCCCGGCTTTGTGCTTTCTTTTCATTCCTGGAAACCATTGTTGAATTACAACGGAGACGCCAAGGACATCGCTGAATACCTTTCCAGTTATAACGAATATAAAATAGTTCCCGATATTGGGTATCCCACTCCCGGTTCGCTTGGAACTTTTGTTCCCGAAACTTACCACGCGGGCGTGCTGACTTTTGAATGTCCCGTCCTAAATGACGAGCTTTCTTTAAAGGATATTTGGAAAGAAAACGCCGAAGGGCTCAAGACACTGATAAAAAGCGACCTTCTAAAAGCCAAATTAAAATAATGCGCGCTTTTTTCACAATTTTGCTTCAACCCTTCTCTTACGGATTGTTGATTGCGGCATTTTTTTTAACTATTTTCCCGTCCGCCATGCTCGCTCTTCCGTTTAATCGGGAAACGAGAACAAAAATATCCATTCCTTTTTGGAAAGTTTTTTCCCAAATCGTCATTTATGGCGCGACGTTTTCAAAAGTCTATAAAAGAGACGAGAGACCCTCTCATATTCAAAAAAAGAATCCGCCTCCAGGTCTTTATATCGCAAATCATCAAAGTTTTATGGACGTCCCGCTCGTCATCACTTGTTTCCAAATACCGCCCATTATGAAAAAGGAAGTCTTATACATACCCCTTTTCGGGCTTTGAGCCTATGCCGCCGGAGCGATGATCGATGACCGCTTAAAAAAGGATTCTCGCAAAAAAGTTTTTGAGCAGGCAAAGGAAAGACTGACTTCAGGCTTTCAAGCGCTGCAGTTCTACCCAGAAGGAACCAGACAAAAAAGCGTCGACTCTCCCAAAGCGTACGCCGAAATAAAAAAGCCGCTTTTGCAATTTGCCTATGAAAACGACATCCCCGTTTACAGCGTTAGCGTTTATGGCACCAAAAAAGTTTTAAGTCCCCGTTCATGCATAATCCATCCAGGGCAGCGCTTGGGAATTATCGTTAAAGACGCGAAATATCCAAAGGATTTTTCAACGGCCGATGATTTTATGAGGGCATGCTGGGAAGAAGCTCGAAAGGGGTACTTTGAGCTTAAAAGGGAGCTTCAAGAGAAATTGACCTGAACCTTCCATTCGCCATCGGTCAATCGGGTCAACGCCAACAAATTTTCTTCTTCGTCGTAGGCCCAGAAAAGATTTGAATCGGCCAAATCTTGGCTTTTGGCCCGCTCTTTTCTCAAGGCAACGCCGTTTGAAAGCAGCTTTGCCTCTTTTTCCTCAAAAAACACTTTTGGCAGCGGCAACGTCTCGCCAACTGACAAGGCCGCCGCTCGATAATCCCAATGCCCGTCTTTTGGCCAATCTTTTTTCATGAGCGAGGTTTGCGAGCTAATATGGCCGATTCTTTCTCTCACTAAAGAAACAAGGGATCCTATGGTGCCAAGATGATTGGCGCATTCTGAAAACAAAGTTCTTATGTAAGTGCCGGAGCTGACAGTGAAGCGTATGGACAAATAAGGAAACTCGTATTTCACCACTTCCAGAGAGCTTATGAATCTTTCTTTGGGCTCTTTTTTTATTTCCACTCCCTCTCTGGCCCATTCCAACAGCTTCTTGCCTTCATGCTTGGCGGCCGAGTATTTATGAGGCGCTTGCATGTAACTGCCCAAAAACTTGCTTTTCAATTGTTCCTCTATAAAGGCGGGGGTCATTTTAGAAATCGTTTGTTCAAGATAAGAGCTTTCATCCCTTTGTGTGACGGGAGCGGTAAAGTCTCCCGTGTCTGTTTCTTGGCCAAGCTTTCCCACCGCCAAATAAGTCTTGGGCATAAGCTCGTGAACGTAATCGTTTAGCCTGGCGGCTCCTCCCGTCCCAATAAGCAAGACTCCGCAAGCGAAAGGATCCAAGGTTCCAAAATGGCCTATTTTTCCAAGGCTTTTGCCAAAGCTTTTCTTAAAGACCCTTATCACATCAAAGGAGCTGATATTCGCGGGTTTGAACACGTTAAAGACCAGGGGATCTTTAGTCGCCAACAGGTTAGTCGCCAACAGGATTGTCTTTTAACAAACGCTCAATTTTTTTTTCGTCTTCAAATTGAGAGTCGTAGATAAAGGTTAATTCAGGGGTGTGTCGCACTTTCAGATTTTTGGCCAAAAGAGAGCGCAGTTTTCCTTTGACGCTGCCAAGGGCGGCTTTTATGTCGCCTCTTTTGCCGGCGTCAAAAGTGTCCCAATAAACTGTGGCCACAGAATAATCAGGGTTCAGCTCAACGCGAGTGACGCTCATAAGCGCCAGCCGAGGATCTTTCAGTTCGCCTCTCAAGTTGGAATTAACTTCGTTCTTAATTCGCTCTTCGAACATTGGTTTGCTGTGAGATCCTCCGCTTTTTCTTGCCATTGATTACAGAGTCCTTTCAGTTTGCTCGAGTTTCCTTTGCTTCTGTTCAAGAATGTAGGCCTCGATTAGATCCTTGTCTTTGATATCGTTAAAACCTTCCAAGGCCATGCCGCACTCGTAACCGTTGGCAACTTCTTTAACCTCGTCTTTGAAGCGCTTAAGCGTTGAAAGCTTGCCGTCGTAAATAATCTTGCCGTCTCGCAAGAGACGAATATTGCAGCCTCTTTCAATCTTGCCGTCAATAACGGCGGTGCCCGCCACGGTGCCGACTTTTGGAATGCTAAAAGTGTCGCGCACTTCGGCTCGGCCGATGTATTTTTCAACGCTTTCAGGTTCAAGCATCCCTTCAAGGGCAAGCGTTATATCGTTGATTAATTCATAAATAATGGAGTAAGTTCGGATCTCCACGCCTTTTTCTTCCGACAACTTTCTGGCGCTGGTCATAGGCCGCATATTAAAGCCAATAATAATGCCTCCGGAGTTGGCGGCCATCACAACGTCGTTGTCGCTAATCGCTCCCACTCCTCCGGCCACAATGGAAACGCCGACTTCGTCGTTTCCAAGCCCTTCCAACGCGTCTTTTATCGCTTCATAAGAGCCTTGAACATCGGCTCTGACAACCAAATGGAGCGTCTTTTTCTCGCCAACCTCTGAAGGCGCGTTTGAGAAAAAGTCTTCCAGGGAAGCCACTTTTGGAGCTTCAGCGCTTTGAAGCTTCTTTCTTTCGGCAATTCTATTTTCCGCGACTTTCTTGGCCTCTCTTTCATTTTTGGCCACATTTAGCGGTTCGCCGGGAGTTGGCACTCCGTTGAGACCCAAAATTTGAACGGGTATTGAAGGCCCGGCGGACTTCACATCATTGCCGGAGTGATCAACCAAACTTCTGGCCCGGCCGTAAAATTCATCGCACACCACCGCGTCGCCTTTTTTAAGCGTGCCTTTTTGAACCAGCACAGTCGCCACGGGACCTCTTCCGGTTTCAACTTTGGACTCAATAATCACCCCTTGAGCTTTTCCTTTGGGGGATTCTTTCAACTCCATCATTTCAGCCTGAAGCTTGACCGACTCCAAAAGCTCGTCAACCCCGTCACCCTTAAGAGCGGAGATGGGAACAAACATGGTGTCCCCGCCCCAGTCTTCCGGAACGAGTTCGTATTCGGTCAATTCTTGTTTGATTCTTTCGGGATTCGCTCCCTCTTTGTCCATTTTATTGACGGCAATAATAATCGGGCAGCCGGCGTTTTTAGCGAACTTGATAGACTCTTTTGTTTGAGGCATGACTCCGTCGTCGGCAGCCACAACCAAGATGACAATATCGGTTACGTTAGCCCCTCTTTGCCTCATAGAAGCAAAAGCCGCGTGGCCTGGGGTGTCCAAGAAGGTAAGCGCCGCGTTTCCAACAGGCACCGAATAAGCTCCGATATGCTGGGTAATGCCGCCCGCTTCGCCAGCGGTGACCTTTGCGTCTCTAATATAGTCCAGCAATGTGGTTTTCCCGTGATCAACATGGCCCATAACGGTGATGATCGCGTTTCTAGAGGGAAGCCCCGACTTCTCTTCTTTAACTTCTCGTTGAAGCACCTCTTCTTCGTCAAAGGCCCGGTCTTCAACCCGGTACTCGTAAAGCGCGGCCAGCTCATTGGCCAACTGAACACCTAGATAATCTTCTTCTTTTAGCAATAGATTCATTTGAAGGGCGTCGTTTTGAAGAGTTTCAAATTTCACCGACAATTTATTGGACAACTCCAAAGCCGTAACCGCGCCGTGAACAGTCACCACTCTTTTGGATTGTTTAACTTCGGTGACTTCCGTTTGCTTGGTGTCCCCCGTAAAAACTTTCTTTCTTCTTACAGGAGTGTAAATCTGCCTCCCAATAATATTGGTGGCAAGTTTCATTTCTTCTTCGGCTCTTATATTAGTGATGTCTTTTGTCTTTGCGGCCGCGCCTTTTTTAGAAACCATGGCGGCTAGATCGCCCATGCGCTTCTTGGTGTCTTTTTTATGTTTATCCACTTTGTCAGGATCAACTTCAGAACCTTTGGCTTCCGCGCTTTCCGCCGGTCCCTTTTTAGCTCTTTCGGCTTCTTCCTTTTCTTTTTGATCGGGAACATACACGGGGGTAAAAGTGTGCATCTTCTCCTTAAACACCGGTTTGTTCTCAAGGTCTTCCAGTTTGTCGGGAACGGTTTCTCCTGGTTGAGCGCTTGCAGCTTCTTCAGCGTCTTTTTCAGAGGTTTTCTTTTTGGCGGCTGTTTTCTTTTTTCTAACCACAGTTTTGGTCTTGGGCTCTTTTTCTTTAGCCTCAATCTCTTCCACCGCCTCTTTCCCGTCGGAGACCGGCTCCTGCCCCTCCTCGGAGGATTTTTTCGCGACTTTCTTTACAACCTTTTTCTTGGCGACTTTTTTCTTTGCCTTTTTCTTGGTTGTTTTTTTCTTGGCCGCTTTCGCGTCTTTTTTTGGCTCGTACACTTCAAGAGCTTTTTTAACTTAGTCATCGCTTAAAGAGACCATGTGATTTCTAACATTAAGTCAAACCGACTAAATCTTTTCCACCAAATCGAT
>JBBDND010000023.1:0-1468 GCA_040877865.1 Bacteriovoracaceae bacterium
GGGGGCGATATTTCAAGGAAAAGAAAGCTGCTTGAAAAGCAAAAAGAAGGCAAGAAGAGAATGAAAATGGTCGGAAACGTCGAAATTCCCCAAGAGGCTTTCTTGGCGGTGTTAAAGGTGGATGAATAGGTGAAAAACTAAAGATGAACACGATCGAAATGCATATAGACAAAATTCTGGAAAATTACACTCAAGGCGAGAAGTACGAGTTGCTTAAAATCGCCAAAGAGCGCTATGTCGCCTTGACCGGCAAGCTGGACGAGGAAACCGACGAGTACGAGTTGAGAATGAACTCTTTTAACGACTGGTATATTTTCAATTTTAGGCGGGAAAACGGCAGAAGAATTATAGACGACTATATATACGATTTTAAAACCGAAGACGAGCTGGCCCGGGCTTTTCACAATGTCAACCATTCGCTTTTCACTTATTCTAAAACAAACTTTAAAAAACAAATCGTTTTAAAAGACATCTTGCGGGATAAAAAAATCGCTCTAAGCAAAGAGCTAAAATATTTTGGAATGGTTCAAGACGACCTTTTTGTGGGGCGAATCATCAATTACAAGGACGAAAACTTTTTGCTTAAGGGCATGTGCCCGCTTCCCGGCAATATTTTGTCCACCGTCAAAAAACAGGCGAAAAAAATCAGAAAGTTGAATAGTCTGGAGGCGGAAGAAGACTTTCTTTTAAAGCTTGAACGCTTGAAAACAAGATCGCTGCAATACGGACACATTGACGCCAATAAAATTTTCATTTTTAATTAAAATTCTTTTTTTACTTTTTAATTAAGATTGGCCTCTTTTTTCATTTCTTGCAGCTTCTTTCTTTTACCCTTGTTTAAAAGCAAGTAGGGAACGACTCCCAGGAGATTGCCGGCGAGCAATAAAACAAAATAAATATTAAAAAGCGAGGCGCCGTTGGCCACACCTAGAAAAGAGAAAAGCTCATGGAAAACCGCGTGTCCGACTCCAAGTCCCGAGGGCGCTATGGGCAAGGCTATGGCGACAAAACCAATGGGGACCACGCTAAAGGAGTAGCGAAACAAAAAATCCCCGTCGGCAAACGGATGCGCGATGAACCAAAAATTCATGACGGTGAATATTTGAATCCCCATGCTGATCGCCGTTAGCAACAAGATTTTGCTTCTAAACAAGCAAAGGCTTTCCCATGCGTCTATCAATTTTGGCAAAAGCTTTTTAAACGCTCCAAAGCGCGCAAAAGGACTGAGCATTCTATTTGGCAAATCTCTAAAGAAGAAAAGGGCGAAATAGCTAAAAATCACTCCCACCAGCAAAACCAAATTAATGTCCATCAAGGTTTTGATATCGGGAGAAAGCTGGCTCAAATTTTGGTAGTTGATCAAAGTAAAAACGCCCAAAATAATGATCAGGCCAAACAGGCGGACAAAGCGGTCAATCAACACCGACGCCAAGAGAAAGCGGGTGGAAAGGCCTGAATCGAGCTCTTT